>CAZQOE010000013.1:0-17203 GCA_964594935.1 uncultured Rhodospirillaceae bacterium
GCCGTTGGCCGAAAAATGGATATTGGCGCCCGAAATCGGCGCGTCTTTTCCCCCGATGCGATGCAAAGACATTTGCTGCAATACGATACTTCCGGGCAGGGTGCGGCGGATCGCGTCAAGGAAGCCATAAACATCGATATCTGTCGGCGCATCTGCCTCCAGCGACCATTTGCTTTTGGCTAATTCCAGTTTGCCCGCGCCAAGCGTTTCGACGGACGTTTTTTCTTCCGGCGACAGAGTGTAGGTGAAACGCGTTAATCCGAATTCTGATGCGCGGCGTTCTAAAAGCTGCGCAACGCGTAACCGGTCGACGGGCGCAAGAAATTTATTCGCCAATGTTTCGTCGATTTCCGTTTTCATCTTTTCGGCCGTAACGATGTCTTCGCGCAATTGGCGAAGCGCATCGATGGCTTCCTGATTTTCCTTGTGTAGTTCGGCGCGTTTTTGCTCCGCCTTTTCTCCGACAAGGCCAAGGAACGGGGCGTTAACAGCGCCGATAAAAAGCGCAAGGACAAAAAGCGTTAGCCACGTGCGATGGGGACGAAGATCGATCATGGCGATTGCCCCTCCAACATGATTTCTCCGGTCGGTTCCTCTGCCGCCGTTGGGACGGCCGTCACGGATTCTTGGGGCAAGGCGGGGTAGGGCGGCTTGAGGGTCACAATCGAGTAATTGGGCATCGCTTCCGCGATATTCTGCGCAATGCGGGAAAAAAGAGCGACGGTTTCCGCGCGCTCCGCCAAAGGATTTTCATTGATAACGCGGAAAACGATCCTAAGGCTTTCGATTTCAGCGCTTTCATTCCGCTTCCATTCCAGCGCGACGATTTGCGAGTTCTGATCGATCCCCTTTGAAAGATCGTTTAACGCACGCCACGGCATGGGCGTTGGGCGTTCATAGATGTGACGTCTTTCCAAGGCTTGCCGCAAGCGTCCCAAAGGCCCCGTCAAAGGCGCTGCCTGAGCCTTTTCCTGCTCTAAAATAAAATGCGTTTTGGCAAGTTGCAGCGCTTCTTTTTGCGTCTGATAAAGCGTTGCGGCAAAATCTCCGGCGCGCCAAAGCGTGAGCGCGACAACGACCGCAAGGCAGGCGACGCTCAGGCGCATCCCCCATTTTTGAACAAATTGCGTCAGCCAAACAGCGCGTACGTCCGGCAGCATAAGCGGCAAAGAAGGAATAAGGCGGCTCACAAGATGCGCGGCAAACAAAAGGTCGGAGGAAGCATCTTTTTCCTCGGGCGCAAAAGGCAGGCCAAGCTGCTTTGCCGCAAGCGCGGGAGACATAAAGCGGATAGATTTTAATGGCAGGCTTTTAAAAGTCGACGCATTACCGCCCGTGCCAAGGATAAGCACGGAAAGCTCCTTCGGATCGCGCAAGCCGTGCCGCGCCAGATAGTCGAGGCTGGCCTTGATGTCGCGGGCGAGAATTTCTGACTCGTCGCCTGAAACATCCGCGCTTGGCAGCGGCGTCAGACGCGTAAATACCAAATCGTTTTTAAACGTCACAATCTGCCGAAATCCGCCCGATTTCTGTCGGCTAACCATCATGGCCCAGCTGCCAGCCGCTTCCGGCATCAGCCTGGACATAAGCCGCGAGCCCTCTATGGGCAACAAAGCAATATCGGGCAATCTGCTTCGCAGCCGGTCGGCCCAGTCGAAAACGGGATTATCTTCATGCACGCCGATCAGAAGCGCGCGATGCGGCGTTTTTCTGAAGTTCAGGCATGCCCTCAGCCGCGCTGCCGGAAAAGCCTGTTTCAACCGCCGTCTGATAAGCTTCGTCCGGTCTATTAGATTCAAGGGGGGCAAATCTTCGCAGCGATAATCCTGCGACAGAGTATCGGCGAACAAAGTGATGCGTGCCGAAGGAGCGCGCGCGATAAACTCGATGATTTTCTGCACGGCGAGTTTGTCATCCGCAGGCGCGATCATCGGCGCGGTATCCGGAATTTCATGGGGTACGGCAATTACCGCGTCGTCGCCGATTGTCAGAATAATGCGCGGGCGGGGCTGGAATATCTTCATATCCGCCCCCCGAGCGCCGACAGGCTTCCATAAAGAGGCCCCAAGACGGCAAGAACCGTCCAAGCCAGAATCCCACCGATAAGAAGCGTCAGGCAAGGCTCCAGCATGCCGATAAAAGAATCCACGGCATTTGCGGCTTCGCGGTCATAGGCGTGAGCGATGTCGTCGAGGCTCTTGGAAAGATTTCCGCTCCGCTCGCCAGTGCGCAAAATTCCGATGGCAAAAGGCGGCAAAACGCTCTCTAGCGCAAGGGAAAGAGAAGCGCCATCTAAAACGCGCCGCTCGGCATTTCCTATGTTTGCTCTTAAAGCGCGATTATCTACTGTTGCACCGGCCTGCCGCAGGCAATCGGCGGCAGGACTTCCGCTTTGAAAAAGAACCGAGAAACTATGCGAAAACCTCGCGATATCCGTTTTTGCGATGACATTGCCAACGATAGGCAAGCGCAAAAGCAAGCCATCAAGCTTGGCGGCAAAAGTCGGATAAGCTGTTCGCGCGCCAATCAACGTCAGCAAAACGGCTAAAACGCCCGCTAAAAAAAGCGCTCCATAATCCGCGACGAAAACCGAAAATGAAACCAAAACGCGCGTCGCAAAAGGCAATTGTCCTTCGATGCCGCTTAAAAATTGCACGATTTGAGGCACGACCATCGTCATCATAAAGCCGACCGCTCCTCCCGCCACGACAAGCAGAAACAACGGATAACGCAACGCGCGGCGCAGGCGTTCTCCCGTTTCTGCGGAAGCTTCAGCATAACGCGAAAGAAAACCGAAAATACGGGTCATATCGCCGCTTTTTTCTCCCGCGCTGACAATAGCGACAAAAACAGGCGAAAAATAGTCCGGAAACAAAGCAAAAGAAGCGGCGATGCCTTTGCCGTTCGCGATGGCGCGGGAAATTTGCGCCAAGGCATCGGCCAATGCGGGGTTATCGGTCGAGGCTTGAACGTCGCGCATCGCGTCGGGAAAAGAAATTCCTGAACGAAGTAAGTCATAAAGCCTAAGGCAAAAAGCGGCCAATGCGCGCGGCGGAATCTTGTTATTCAAAAAGGGAAAACGCAGCGAAGCTGTATTTTTCTCGCGAGCGTCGATCAGCTCAAGCCCGGATTCTTTCAGTGTGTGCACAAGTTCGTTTTCGTTGCTCGCAGCCATCTCTCCGCGGGAAACGCGGCCCGAAGCGTGTACGGCGCGGTAGGCATATAATGACATTAAATCATCCTTGTCATATCGACGTTGCGGCGCAGTTCGTCGAGGCTTGTTTCAAGGCGCAAAACTTTGTCGATGCCGTCGTCGGCCATCGACAAAAAGCCTTCAATTTCGGCCTGCTTGCGCAAGGCGGCGCGCGGCGCGTCGGCGGCAATCAATTCGTCCATTTCGGGCGTAATGCGCAAGACTTCCGTCACCGCGCAACGGCCCTTGTAGCCTGTGTGACCGCAAGTTTCGCAGCCTGCGCTTTCCGCGATCGTAACGGGCGCGTCGAAACTTGCTTGCGTTTCGGCGAATCCCGCAACGGAAGCGGAAACCTTTTTGGCGCTGCCCAGAATTTCCATTTCTTGCGGTGTCGCAAGCCGCGTGCGTTTGCACTTCGGGCATAATTTCCTGACCAACCTTTGCGCAACGACGCCGATAATGTTGCTTGCCATCGTTCGCGAGGACAACCCGAAATCGTTCAAGCGCGGCAAAGCGCCGAAAGAGTCGTTGCAATGCAACGTCGTGAATACCTGATGCCCCGTCATCGCGGCGCGAAGCGCCATCCGCGCCGTATCGTCGTCGCGCACTTCGCCGATAAAAATAATGTCGGGGGCTTGGCGCAAAATGCCGCGCACGCCTTCGGCAAAACCCCATCCTTGCTGTTCCTGAACTGCGGTTTGGCGGATCATTTCGAACTGGTATTCGACGGGCTCTTCGAGCGTCATGATGTTGACATCGACGTTGCTCAGCTTTTTCAGCATCGCATAGAGCGTCGTGGTCTTGCCGCTTCCCGTTGGCCCCGTGACGAGGACGATGCCTTCGGGCCGTTCGAGAATGCGTTCCATTTGCTTGAGGTTTTGGGCGCTGTAGCCGAGGGAGTCCAAAGGCAACAACGCGCGTCGGTGATCGAGAATGCGGATGACGATATTTTCACCCTGCACGGTGGGCATAATCGCCATGCGGAAATCAATGTCCGCGCCGCCGATTTGCATATGAAAGCGCCCGTCCTGCATGTTGCGCGTATCGGCGATGTTCATCCCCGCCATGATTTTCAGGCGGTGCGACAGTTGCGGCCAATGCGAGGCGTGCAACGCGTGCTTTTGATAAAGCACGCCGTCCACGCGCACGCGAACGCGAACAAGAGAGCTTTCGGGCTCCAGATGAACGTCCGACGCGCCCTCGCGCACGGCATCGGTCAAAAGCGTATTAACGAGCCGGACGATGGGATGCTGCCAATCCGCGTTTTCTTTCGATAGCGAAGCCGCGACGCCTTCCAACTCATGCAATATGCGGTCAAAATCGGCGTTGATACGCGCCTCTGTTTCGATAACGTCGACGATATCCGTTTCCGATGCAATAAGCTGGACAATCTCGATCTGGCGGGGAAAATAGCGGCGCACTTCGTCCAGCGCCCCGATATCCAGAGGATCGGCGACCGCAAGGCTCAACACAGCGCCGTCGAAAGAAAGAGGAACGACGCGGCAACGCAAAGCCACGTTGCGCGGCACGTGGTTCAAAATGTCGGGATCGATATCGGCAGCCTTAAGATCAATAGATTCATTCCCTGTATGCTCGGCAAGGACGTTGGCAAGGGCGCTGTCGCTTAGGAATCCCAGCTTGACCAAAACGCTGCCCAGACGCTCTTTGCTACGGCGCTGCTCGTGCAGGGCGATTTGAATTTGGTCTTGGGAAATCGTGCCGAGGCGCAGCAAGCGTTCGCCAAGGCGAAGGTTTTGGTCTTCGACTTCCGTTTTGCGCAAGGGCAGGACTTTAGTCATACGTCACCATGTTGTTTGGCACGCGCCGTTGCCTAGCATGCTGACCAACGTGTTGCGGTCGGCATAGGCCAGGACGTCGTCGTAAGAGTGCGTGTTGCTGACGGTTAGTGGAGCATCATAAAAAGCTGTCGTGCCGACGGCATTGCATTGGGCAAAACCGTTTGCGCTACAGGCGGCGTAATTTAAAGGAAAGGGTAATGTTCCTTTGGCCATTGCAGGGGTGGCAACGTAAGAGCCATAACCCGTTTGTCCATGACTTACAAAAATAACGGCAGCCGCTTGCGAAGCGCCGCCGGGCGTCGTGACGGTAATCCGTTCTGCGGCGCTAAACCCCGATTTGCATAATCCCTTGGCCGAAGAAGCTATTTGAGCGGAAGTGCAATAATTGTTGCTGGCGTCAGTTGCCGTGCAGATCGCCGTCGGCGGAACAAAAACTGGAGAAGGATTGGTCAAAGCTGGGTCAACGCGCATTGTTATCCAATGTCCCCATCCGTCGTGCGCCGTCGAAGCTGGAATGCCAAGCGCGGCAAAAGGCGGTATGCCTTGTGGCGCAGAACAAGCGCCGCAAGCTAGTCCGGATCCCGTTTTTCCGAAATTGGCAAGAGTACCTCCCGGGATAGCGGGGCAGGGCAGGCATCCGTTCGCTTGAATATAGGCCGCAGTGGCTAACATCAAGCTCCGCATATTGCTTTGGGTGAGGGAAACTTGGTTGGCGGAACGCACGACGTTCAGCGCGGGCAGGACCGTCATCATCACAAGGCCCATGATGACGATGACAACGGCCATTTCGACAAGCGTAAAGCCGGAGGTAGAACGCCCCGCCATACTGAAGCCCCCTACATTTTTGCGCACATCGCGTAAGTCTTGGCGGCGTCGTAGGAGTCGCTATCGACGGCGCTGGCCGCGCTGTCAGCGGCCATGACCGATCCCGTATTGCGCACGCCGTCGTCAAGACGCGAGTCGATGGACATCGCGGCGTCGCCCGGCACGTTGCTCAGGCACAAGACATTTGTCGTAAAGAGGGCGGTCGTTCCGCTAAATGCGCCATGTTGAAAGCCATAAACGCCGCCAAAGGGGTTTGTGGGCTGGTTCTGATTGCTGCCGGCGCCCTTGACCAGTCCTGCAGCGCGTAAATCGGCCCACAAAAGGCGGGTTTCAGCCGCGTCGGTCGTGCTGTCAAAAGCCCCCTCAAGCGTTCCGTTGCTCGTTGCCGTAACCGCAGGGATGTTGGCGTTAGAAAAACGCTTGATGGCATCGGCATCGTCACCCGGCATGGCGCCGTAGTTCTGGACGTAGGTCTGAAATTGGGCCTCGTAAGCTTGGACTGCGTTAACGGCATTGGTAATTTGCGCGTTGAGCATAAGCTGCTTGCCCGAAAGCACGCCGCCGATGATAAGGCCGATGATGACGAGAACAATCGAAAGTTCGACCAAGGTAAAACCGGCGTTGCGTGTGTTCTTATTCGTCATCGTTAATCTCCGTTCATGAGGTTGAATCGTCGTCAAAAAGATCGTCCAAATCGTCATTAGACGCAGGCTTTACGGGCGTGCGTGGCAGCTTCATCGGGCGCGGATCGTTGTTGTAATGGTGATAAAGGTCGCCGTCTGCCGCATCAGGCGCGGGCTGATCGGCGATCGTTGCCCTCAATAAGATGACCAGCTCGCTGGTTCTTCCCTGATTGTCTCGCGACTTGAAAAGGTTTCCGATCCAGGAAATGTCCGACAATCCCGGAATTCCCTCGTCTTCATTAATTGAACTGTCCTGCATCAGCCCGCCCATGACGGCGATTTCGCCGGAACGGAGCTGAATGACGGAATCCATTTCACGCACCGCTAGCACGGGAATTTGAGACCTTACGGAACTCGTAATCCCCGCGGCGGCTGCGTTCAATCCGATGGAAGGATCGTCGACTTGCCCCACGACGCGCGAAATCGTCGGGCGCAGCGTCATGGTGACGCGGTTGTTTTTGGAGTCGATGGAAGGTTGCACCGTCATGACAAGCCCGACGGGAACCGTGCGAGGCGTGCTTGTATAGACCGGATTGGTCGTAATCGACGCGCCGCTGGCGTTCGTCGTCGTCGTAAACTGGGCCTGCGTGACAAAATACACTTGATTTGTGGCGACCTTCATAACGGCGGTTTGGTTGTTCAAAACGGTTACGCGCGGCGCTGACAAAACCCGTGTCGTGCCGAAAGTCTGCACGAGATTGATCATGCCGTTAAAATTGGTTCCCGTGACGGCGGCGGTAAAAAAGCCGTTTTCATTGGGGACGGCCTGCGTCCCGAAATTGGCCGACGCGCCGAAGGTGCTTCTGAACGCGCCGGTCCAATCGATGCCGGATTTATAATCTTCGTTCAGCTCGACCTCGATGATCCGAGCGTCGATAAGTACCTGTGCCGAGGCTTTTTTCAGCAATTCCGAAAAATACGCCATAACGGCGTCCTGCTGCTTCTGGTCGCCGTAAACGGTGACGATGCCGGCCTGTTTATTGATGCTGTATTTGTTTTTGCCGTTTGTCCGGCGTTCGCCTGAACCCAGAATTTGCGCGAGCGATTTTTCGGTTTCCGACCAGAAATCAGCGTCCGAAACGCCCGAGACTTTGGCGGTCGAATTGTTTTCGCTCGTGGAAGCCCCGCGGTTGTTTGAATTTCCTGTCGAATTATTCGCACCGACATCAACATCAAAAACGTTCGTGGAAATGGAGGTGTCGCTCGAAGCCTTGCGCGCGAGGCTCAGGTAATCTAGGCGATACGTTTTCTGATAGGGCTCGTCCGGCTTGATGTGAATGAACGAGCCATCGACGGTATAGCGCAAATTGGCAATTGAGCAGATGCGCTTCAGCACTTGTTCAAAAGGCTGGTCGTGCGCCGAAAGAATGACACTGCCCTGAACGCGCGGATCAAGTTGAAGGTTCGCGCCCGTCTTGTGGACAAGCTCCATCAAAACATCGCGCACGGGAACGCTGTCGGTGACCGTAATGCTGACCAGTTTGTGTAAAGGAGAATCCGGCGGCAGGTCTGATATTTCGCCGGGCATTTTGGGGATGGGAGGGATGTCAGAAGTTTTTTTGTACTTTTCATCGGCATTCGCCGGTGCGCGTTGCCGCAGATCCAAATAATCTTCGCGCGACAGCCCGCCCGAGGGATCGATGACGTTCGTTCCGATAAGTTCTGCCGAGGGTGAACACCCCTGGATGGAAAGCAAAGGAAGAACCAGAAGAAATATTCGGAAAAGATTATGCGGCTTCATGGAATTAAACTTCAAAGTTATATCAACACACGAACGCGGGCAGGCATCTTCCCTTATGAGTTGTCATGGAATCAAGCGAGCGGCTTAAAGGAACCTGTGGATAACTCGCTATTTCTGGGGATAAGTCACGTTCCAGAAGTACAGGCCTTCGGGGGGGGCGGTGGGGCCGCCTTTGGCCCTGTCGCATGCCGCGAATGCGTCGGCAAATCTCTCAAGCGACCAGTTTCCCGTACCGACATAAGCCAGAGTTCCGGCCATATTGCGCACTTGGTGATAAAGAAACGACCGTGCGGCGGCGTCGATAAAAACGTCTTCTCCATCGCGCGTCACGATAAGCTTGTCCAAAGTCCTGAGAGGAGATGTGGCTTGGCAGTTGGCGGCGCGGAATGTCGAAAAATCATGCTTGCCGATAAGCAAATCTGCCGCCCGCTGCATGACGTCGATATCCATCGGATGGATGACGTGCCACGCGTATCTGGATTGATACGTCAACGACGCGCGGCGATTGACGATGCGATAGCGATAACTGCGCTGGGTTGCGCTTGTCCGCGCATTAAACGCATCGTCGACGGCCTCCGCGCTTAAAACCGCGATTTTGTGCGGGCGAAGATAAAAATTGACCGCGTCACGCACGACAACGCCGTTTGTTTCTTTTTGCAAATCGACGTGCGCGACCTGCGCGCGTGCATGCACGCCCGCGTCGGTGCGTCCGGCGCAAAATAGCGCGGCAGATTCGCCGGAAAACTTTTGAAAGGCTTCCTCCAGCGACTGCTGAACGGAAGGCGCGTTCTTCTGCTTTTGCCAGCCGGAGAATTCCGAACCGTCGTATTCAATGATCAGCTTCCAACGCGTCATAATTTTGTCCCGACGGGCAATCTAAGCCCGCGAAGAAGCGCAGCGCCGTCCGTCGCATTCTTTCCGGCGCGTTGTACGGTGTTCAGTTGCAACGCTCCCATGCCGCACGCGACGGTAAAGTCGTCGTCCAGCAGCGATCCGGCCTCGCCCTTTTTGTCGGCGACAACTGTTGCCCCAAGCACCTTAATATTTTCTCCGTTCAGCGTGAAGAAACATCCGGGCCACGGCGTCAACGCGCGTATTTGCCGTTCGATGTCGGCGGCGGGCTTCTTCCAATCTATCTTTCCGTCCTCGCGAGTCAGCTTGGCGGCATACGTTACGCCTTCTTCGGTCTGGGGAACTGGATGCAATTTGCCTGTGGCCAAATCGTCCAGCGCGCGCACGATCAGATTCGCCCCAACGCCGGCCAGCGCATCGTGCAAACTTTCCGCAGTCGTTTTGCTTGTAATGTGCGCGCTTCCTTTCATCAGTATCGCGCCTGTGTCCATACCCTTATCCATTTGCATAATGGTAATGCCGCTTTCCTTGTCGCCCGCCAGAATGGCGCGTTGAATAGGGGCGGCGCCCCGCCAGCGCGGCAAAAGCGAACCGTGAATATTGATGCAACCATGCTTTGGCGCGTCCAAAACCGCTTGCGGCAGAATAAGCCCGTAAGCCGCCACAACCGCGACATCCAGTTTTAAATCCGCAAATTTTTTCTGCTCATCCGAATCGCGTAAAGTCTTTGGCGTTCTTACCTCAATCCCCATTTTCTCGGCGGCGAGATGAACAGGCGTTTTCTGCACCTGATGTCCGCGTCCTGCGGGCTTCGGCGGCTGGCAATAAACGGCAACAATATCATGCCCCGCATCATGCAAAGTTTTAAGCGCCGCGACGGCGAAATCCGGCGTGCCCATAAAGGCGATGCGAAGATGGGAAGGGGTCGTTGCCATGGGACTCACAAAATATGTCCGGTCTCTTGCTCTTTTCTTTCCTTCTCGATCTTGCGCAAAATCATGTCGCGCTTGAGCTTCGAGATGTGGTCGATGAACAAAATGCCGTTCAGATGGTCGATCTCATGCTGAATGCACTGGCTCAGCAAATCCTCGGCTTCCAGGTCCTGCTTTTTGCCGTGCTGGTCGGTATAGGTCATGCGGATTCGTTTGGGGCGCTTCACGTCGGCGTAATGCCCGGGAATGGACAAGCATCCTTCGTTGTAAAGAAAAAGTTCCTCTTTGTCGGCGCGGATGATTTCAGGATTAGCCATTAATAAAGCTTTTTTGCCGTTACGCTCTTCCGACACGTCGATGGCAAGAACGCGCGAAAGCGAACCGACCTGATTGGCGGCCAACCCGATGCCGTTGCCTTTGTACATCGTCTCGGCAAGCGCTTCCATGAACGCGGCGACATTTTTATCGACGCCGGCGACTGGCTGAGCCACTTTGCGCAACACGTCGGCGGGAATGGTTTGAATGGTAAGTTTTGTCATAGGGTTTCAATAACCGATAACGCTTCGCCAATCAAATAGTTGCGTTAAGCGGCGTTTTCTTTATCTTGGCTTTCAAGGGCTTGTAAAGAGCGGGGGTGTTTGTCGATAGTCTCCAGATCGTCGGGAAGTTCTTTCCCTTCTTTCTTTGCGCCAAGCTCGCGCAGGCGGCGAGCCTTGCTAAACACGTTGTGTTCAAGGCTTCCGATCATCTTGTTGTATGAATCGATGCTGCCCGTCAGTTTGTTTCCCATGTCGGAAACGTAACCCGCCATCGTTGCAAGAGCGGCATAGAGCTCTCCGCCAAGCGCGCCAAGTTTTTCTGAATTTTCCCGCAGATTATCCTGCTGCCAGTTCAACGCGACGATATGCAGCAAAGCCACAAGCGTCGTCGGGGAGGCGAGGATCACTTTGTGTTTCGTGCCGAATTCAAACAAGTCCGGATCGCATTCGAGCGCGCCAGCCAAAAGGTTGCCGGGAACGAACAGAACGACGAAATTCGCCGAGCCGTCGATCTGATCCCAATAGGCTTTGGAGCTTAAGGCGCGGATATGGTCGCGCACCTGCTTCGAATGTTTTTCCATCGCGGTTTGTTTGACGCCCGCATCGTTGCTTTGGGCGCTGTCGAGGATGGATGTCAGCGGAACCTTGCTGTCGATGATGATGCAGTGCTTTCCGGGAAGCCTTACGACATAATCGGGGCGTACGCTTGCGTCTTCGCCCGCCACATGATGCTGCGATGAAAAATCGGAAGTATGCTCCGCCATGCCCATCATTTCCAGAATTCGTCGCACCTGATTTTCGCCCCATTGCCCGCGCGTCGTCGGCGTGCGCAGGGCTTGCATCAACTGTCCGGTTTCGTGGCTCAATTTCTGCTGGGTTTCGTTCGAAAGCGTTACAGCCTGCATAAGCGCTTTATAAGAACCGTGCCGCTCAAGCTCCAGTTCCTTGAGTTGGGCGTCCATCTTGCCCAGCGTTTCTTTGACGGGCTTGATCATTTCGTCGATGGCGGCGGATTTTTTATCGAACGTCGCGGCTGCCGTCACTTCGCTTTGTTTCAGGCGGCCTTCGGCAAGTTGTAAAAAGCTCTCATGGCTTTGGCGTAAGACTTCGGCGGCGATGGACGAAAACTTATCGCTCCATTGGGTCTCGGAACCTTGACGCGAGCGTAACGCAAGCCAAACAGCCCCGCCGCCGACGATTATGCCGAAAAGAAAGATGAAAATAGATGAGTTCACGCGATTCCCAATCGATTCGAAGCGATTCGGTCTGATTTATACCCGATTCGGAAACTTACTGCGCTTTTTCTTGCAGATAACGCCGCGCGGTTGAAAACTCTTTTGCCGTCATATTGTCGAAATGGTTGATTCCAACTTTTTTTTCGACTTCCTGACGCAGGATGTTTTCGCTAACGCCTTGTAACCGTGCGGCATAAAAGACCAAAGCCTGAAGCTCGACTTTTTCGTATCGGTTCAAGGGACGGACTTGTTCGTGAACGCAAGTAGAAACGACACTTCCGCCGGCTGCTGCAAGCAGGGTAGTAGAGCACAGCGTCTTGAACGACATCGTGACGTTGATCGTTTTTTTCAACACGGGGGCTTCGACTGTCGCATTGGATTCGAGCAATTCGCGCGCCAGAAAAATGATTTTTTCGCCCGTATCTTCCATTTTAATACCCGTCCGCCAATAAATAGTGCAAGGAATGGTTGTATAAAAAATTTTCTTACGTCTTATTCCGGCATTGTATCATAGGGCGTTGAAACTAATTCGCGTTTTGCAGCCAAATATTATAATTTTATGTCGCGCATTACCAAAATAAGCTAAGTTGTTGCCTCTATTTGGTCTGTGCCCTCGTTTTTATTTACTGCGCTTATGACGCAGGGTTTCGTATTCGAGCAAATCGTAGACTTGCGGTTTAATCGAGTTGATCTGGGCTTTAAAGGACGTATCGCTCGGAGCATCCTGCAAGCGCCTGTAAATCGTCGCCGACATGGCGGCAAATTCGCGGGGGGTGAGTTCCCGTCCTAATTCGGAAGCGGTTTCCTGCAAGCGCGCGATAATCTCGGCTAGAAGCTCGATATTATGGCCGAAAGGCGCGCCTTTCGACTGGATTTCCACGCCGATTTTCTTGCTGCTCATAAGCATCGCGGGGGTCGTACCCAATACGTCCGCAAGCGACTGAACAGTGTCATAACGCGGGAATTGCGAACGGCCCTCGATCATATCGCGCACCGCAGTGGCGTTAAGGCCGGCAAGCAAAGACAGTTTGCGGGGATTCAACCCTTGCTCGTCCATCAGACGGCGCAGGTTCCGCACCCACTCGGCGGATTCTTTTTCTTTGGTCATGGAAAATTCCTACTACATCTAGGCGGCGGTGTCAATGGGAAATATAATCTTTGAGAGAGGCCGCATCCCATATTTCGAGAAAAGGGCCACCGTTAACCATCCCAGCATCGCTCCGGCGCATACATCCGAAAGGTAGTGGGCGTTGACCATGATGCGGCTTGCGCTCAAGAGCAGCGCGTAGGCGAACCACAAAATACTGCCGCGGGGATAGAACTTGGACAGGCCGAAAGCCAGCGCGAACGCCGTCGTGGTATGTCCCGAGGGCATGCTGTTCCAGACAAAGCCCAGGGTAGTCAAAGGCTGAAGGCCGTAAAGGCTGTCGCGAAACCACGCAACGGGCCGCCCCCGTCCGATAATCGGCTTGATAATATTAACGGCGATGCCTGAAAGGCCGATGGTCGCGAAAAGAAAAAAAACGCGCACGCCGATGTAGCCGAAAAGGCGGCGGTAGGGGGAGGGGACGTCCTTCCCGCGCGACAGAAAAGCGCAAAAAATCGTTGCGATGCCGCAAGGCCATAAATACCAAGCTCCTTTGCCCAAATCGGTAATTTTGCGGAAAAAGTCGATAAGATCATGTGACTTTTTGTCCAGCACATAAACATATTCCGCGACGGGCCTGTCGGCGTAAAAAAATAGCGCGACTTCCAAAATCAGAAATCCCAAGGTGATGGCGATAATTTTAAGAAACGATATTCCTGTTTTATCCGTTAGCGTCATTTTACCTTATCCCTTATGGCGCAGGTCGCACGAAAACGGTCAATAAAGTCTGTTTGCCGCGGCCGGAATTAAGCCCGTCAATTTTTCCCGCTTCCTGCGGCTTTCTCTTTTCCTTGGCAAAAGCGTCGATAAATTCCTGCTTATGCTTGTCGTCGATAACGACGACGCGGCAAGCATCCTCTTTCAGCGCTTTGGCTGCCTCAACCCCCGTTTTGGCCATAATCGTGTTCGTTCCGGCCAAAAAGGCAAGGCTTGGTTCGTGATATCCGACTGAAACGGTCTGCGTCTCAAGGCAAGGCCAAGCGCGTCCTACGGCGTCGACGATCTCTCGCGACATCCAGACATGTTGCAAACGGGGAATGGTGAGGCCGAACGTCGCCGACAGGAAAATTAGTGCGCCAAAGGTCAGGAGGACGAGACTCGCAATTTTTCGCCTGAGAAAAATAACTAAGGCGGCGCCTTGCAGCATAACAAAGACAATGCCCGCCGCAAGTTGCGGAATTTCAAGCGTTCCGTTTGTCAGATAGGGCAACATGCAGAAAAGGAAAGCGAAGGCACTTCCGATAACAAGCCACATGCCGACAATAAGGGCGAGCGGGAAGCGATGCTTCGCGCCGCTGACAATAGGAAATCCGTCGATAAGGAATTTGGCCGTCAAAAGCGCAAGCGCGGGGTACGCGGGTAAGGTGTAATGAAACAGCTTGGTCATCGAAAGCTCGAAGATGATCCACATCGGCACGATCCAGCCGAGGCAGAATTTCACGGCGTTGTCGCGCCTGTTTTTCCAAATATCCGGCGCCGCGAAAACGACGAACAAGGAAAAAGGGAAAAACAAAATCGGCAAAGCTATTAAATGCATCCCCGGGGGCATCATGCCGCGGTTCTGGCCTTGCCAGATTTTGGCGAGCATGTCGTTTCCCGCCGACTGCTGCACGAAAGCGCCGTGGCTTTGCAGGAATATAGCGATGAACCAGGGGGCAATAAGCGCAAGCGCGAAAGGGATGCCGTATTTGGGCTGTAGGGCCTTGAACCACGAAAGGCTCTTGTCGCTGATGCCGACCCATAAAAAGACGCCGAGGATTGGCATGAAAATAATCGGCCCCTTAATAAGAACGCCTGCGGCAACGGCAGTCCAGAAAATCAGCGGTACAAACCACTTTGAATATTTTCCATCAGTTATGGAACCCAGGTAGGCCCGCGCCATCGCATACATCGCGGCCATAATGCTTGCGAGCAAGGCGGCGTCTGTTTTGGCAAGCCTTGCCTCGACGTTAAGAAGAACGCATCCCGCCAGCATGACGGCGCCGAGCAAGCCGGTCATCGGCGAAAAAAGCAAAGCCCCCAAAGCGGCGGTCATCAAAACGGCGACGGTCGCGCCGATAAAAGACGGCACGCGATAGGCCCAGATTTCGTTCAAGTGCTGCGGGTCGAGAAGACGCACGGACGCGCTTTGCAGCCAATAAATGCCGATAGGTTTATTGTAGCGCGGTTTTTCCAGCAAGCGGATGTCGGTATAATTACCGGTCTCGATCATCTGCTTGGTCGCCTGCGCGAACGAGGACTCGTCGCGGTCGGTGGGCGGCATCGAAACAATGCCTGGGGTAAAGAACGCCGCGCACAGCAAAACAAGAAACACGTATGAGATGATACTTAGGCGTTTCCCGTCGCGCGAGAACCATACTTTGGAAAAAACAGGTTGCGCGTTAAGCATCGGCTTTTGCTCCGCGTCTGCGGATGAAATAGATGTTGCGCAGATAAATGAACAGCCCCAGCCCTTGCCCCAGCATAAAAACCAGATCCTGTTGATGAATGGCGTATGCGAAAAGGATGATGCCGCCGCCCAAGCTGAAGTACCAGAAAACCTCCGGCACGATGCTTTGCTTGACGCGCTCGCTGGCGATCCATTGCATGACAAAGCGCATCATGAACAAAAATTGCCCGAAAAGTCCGATAAACGTCCAAAGAGTCCAATGCGCGTTAAGCCAGGCCAGAATGTTCTGCATTTTTGATTCCTCAAAGAGGGAGCCGTAGTTTATTGCCTGAACCGCCGTTTGTTGCAAGTCGTGGCGTTAAAGTCATGGTTTGATATTCCATGCCTCGACTTTCCAAGCATTTGCTTCATATGCGAATTTGCATAAAGCCCCTGTCGAGATTTTCAGCTTGTGGTCGCGCCGGAATCCCTCGAAATCGCCGGTCAAATGGGGCGCAAAACGGGCAATCCCGTTGCTTGTGATGACAAGGATTTTTCTTCCCGCATAATCCCTCGCCACGCCCGTTCCGAAATTTATCCATCCCCGAATGATAGTCTGAACATCGACTTTCCATCCCTCGGGAACGACGGCATCCTCGTCCCATGCCTTAAGAGCTTCCGCGCCGATGCGCGCGACGACTTCGGTTTCGGGGCGGTTTTCGTCAATCCCGTAATCGATCTCGTTGAATAACGGATTGATGTTAAGCGTCTTCGATATGCCGGAAGCCGCAAAAGCCTGTTCCGCCGTCTGTTTCGTGCGCAAAAGGGCGGATGTGAAAACGATATCCGGCAGCAAATTATTGTCGCGCAAATAGAGCCCGAGCTTGCGTCCTTGTTCCAGCCCGCTGGGGGAAAGAGGCATATCGGTTTTCGCGCCGACGCGCGTGACGACGTCGCCGGGAGAAAACGTATTGCCGTGCCTCGCAATCAGAAGCGTTGTTTTCATGGAACGAGCTCGCCGTGCTTAGCGATTAGAGCCTCGGCGCGCGCGATGTCTTCGGGGCTATCGACGCCCGACATGCTGGCGCGCCCCTTGTAATCGACGGGAACGCAGCGGATTTTATAGCCGTGTTCAAAAACGCGAAGCTGTTCAAGCCCTTCAAGCTTTTCAAACTTGCCTTCCGGTAAAGTCGGAAACTTTTCGAGCATCGCGCGGCTATAGCCGTAGATGCCGATATGACGCCAGACGGGCGAAAGCTCTGATTTTCCGCGCAGTTCCTTTTCCTTGCGCAGGGCGGGAATGATGTTTTTGGAGAACCAGAAAGCCATGCCGGTTTTCTCATCAAACGTGACGGTCGTGCCGCTGAAAGGAGTCGATTTTTTGTCTTCGCGCAACTTATCAAGCTGCGCCCATGTCATCTGCGTCACGGGAGTAACAAGATCGGCTGGATTTTCGGCAAAAGAGTCGATCATCGCGCGGATAAAATCAGGAGGTGTCAAAGGCGCGTCGCCCTGAAGATTCAGCACAAAGTCCGGCGGCGTTATTAAATGTGTTACGGCGGCCTGCGCCCTGTCGGTTCCGGTGGGGCAGGATTCGGGCGTCATGACCGAGGCTACGCTCAATTCCTCGGCATGGCGCATAATGCGCTTATCGTCGGTTGCGACCAGAACTTCGGTGTTGGGGTCTCTTTGCGCGGCGGCTTGGGCGATGCGCACGACGCGCTGAAGCATCGTTTGCCCTGCGATCATCGCCAAAGGCTTGCCCGGCAACCGCGTCGATCCGTACCGCGCGGGAATAACGATAGTCGTGCGCATTCTCTATGCCTTTCAAGAAAGGGGTATCAGCAACGTTACGAGAGTTCCCGACAGGGAGGCTCGAATTTCTTCTT
>CAZQOE010000014.1:0-17138 GCA_964594935.1 uncultured Rhodospirillaceae bacterium
CGACAACGCGCCCCCGCTCGACTTCGCCGCCATCGTGAATTTCGCATTCAATCTCTTTTCCTTCGGCAAGAATATACAGGCTTGAGGCCGCAACAAGCCTTTCGTCTTGATTCCAGACGGTAATAAAACGGCCTAAGTCGGCTTGTTTTTTAAGAAGCTCGTCCTGTCGAAGAAATACGTTTTCCGTGCGCCGAAGGTCGCTACTATAAAAGTCGCGTATAGCGTCAAAATGCTTTGGCGTTGAAAATCGCACCGTATATTTCTGATCGATGGGCATACTATTCTAACCTAATTTTTTAGCGGCTTTGCGGAAGACCACATAATATTGAACTGTTCTCTGTATGCTTTAGCAACCAACGGAGAAGATATAATGACGATCTGCGGCTCTTGTTCCTTTTCAAAAATCAAGATGGCCAGTTTATCTCCATATACATAAAACGGAACATTGCCGTTAAAATCGCCCTGCAATTGCCTGCATTCTCTATACTGGGATTCACGAGCCTCTGCAATTCGCGGCGAACCTGCGGTATATTTTACAAGGACCTTAAATCTTAAATCCTTGATCTCATTCATACGGCGAATGTGTGAAGAAAGATAGTCTCCGAGCGATTCAGCAAAAAGAGCCTCATCGACATTACTAATGCATACAAGTTTGTTTTCTTTTTCAGGCGAATAAGGAAGGCGCACGACTTCATAAACAGAATCCACAAATCTTTTAAAACCATCCCTTCCCTCAAGCCGGATCACGGAATCCCTTACTTGGCGTACGCCGTTCGCTTCTACGAATTCTACGCCTTGCGCGGCAAACGCGCGGATGATCGCTTCTTCTGTCGTTTCTTGTGGGCGGAAGACGCCGTGTTCGATGTTCTTGATCGTCTCTTGGGACACCTTCGAGGCTTTGGAAAGCTCGCTCCGGCTCCAATCCAGAAGTCCGCGGGCGGCTCTAAGTTGTGCTGCAGTTATCATTTTTCAATTACCAGTAAGCCAAAAAAGCCGAAAACATTTGCCCGCCTTTTGGGCAGGACCCCAATTAGGGCATATTGTTACCTTTTTAAGGGATGCCCGCGCAAGAGCCTGATTACTTTCGTCCCTTGTTTATAGGTACTTATGCATTATCCATATCCGCAAATTATAAGCGGTTTTTTGCCTCTAGTTAACGGTTTTTAAACTTGAAAATAATTTCTTGCAACCATTATTTGGTATTTACTTGCTGTTTATTGGTAATCTAAGATGTCTTTAAAGGGCGGGGTATTTCCCCCTTTTTATGTATTTTTATTACGAATTTTTGTATCAAGACTTTTTTCGGAAAGCATGATGACGGACGAATTTCATATGGAAACCAAGGGCGGGGATTCTCCCTCTTCTTCCGGCGATCCGCTGCCGAGCGGAAGCGGTTCGGTGTCGCTGCACCGATGGATGGACCGATCTTCGACGGCGCTTGCGTTGCAACCTTCGCTGAACGCCAATCAACGCACGTCTCTTTCCGCCATGATCTCGTACATTTCTCATAAATCCGGCCAAAGTGAATTCCGTCTTGAAAGAAAACTTTCCGATCGTTTCAATGTTCCGAATCCGAAGTGCTTGCCTGCGAACGACTACGATGCGGCCATCCGTTATCTGGCGGATATCATCCACGGCTAAGCACGCGCAAATCCCTTCGCGGAAGACGCGCAAATAAATCTAAAAAAATATTAGCGGATGTAGACGTGAACCTCAGGCGACTGAGCCGTCTGGGACTGCGTGCTCGCGACCGTGATGCGCGACGGGGACAAGCCGAGCTGCATGAGCGAACGCTTGACTTCGTCGGCGCTGCTCTTTGCGGCTTGTTGCTGTTCAGCCGTAGTTGCCGGATCTCCGCTCGTGGGGGAAACGGCGACGATAGAAAACTCCGCATCCGGGCGGCGCTCGATTGCCGAGCCGACGGCTTGCGACAGCTGCTGTTCGTATTCGACGTTGGGCTGATTGTAGCGGATTAAAACCAGCAAACGACCGACCGACGGAACGCCGTTGGTAATGCCTTTATCGACAGGCGCCGCGACGGGTTGCTGTGCGACAGGTTCGGCCTCAAACGGAGCAGCCTGCGTAACGGGCGTCATAGGAGCCGCTTGCGGAACGCGAGGAGGCGGATTGAACGCAGCGGGTTCCGGCGCAGGAGGAGGAACAGGAACTGCGGTCACGCGAGGCGGATTTACGACAACCGGACGATTGGCCAGACTGTTGCCGAGCATTTCGCCGCGGCTGATGGAAAAGGCCAAGGCTTGGATGTTGGCGCGTTCCGTCGTCAGGTAATTCGACTGGCGTTGGATGTCGGCTGTCGTCTGATTGCGCAGATAATCGAGCTGCACAACGAGGCGGCTGATTTCATCGTTCAGCAGTTTCAGTTGGTCATGGTCTTCATCCACGGCGCCGGACAGATCGAACGCGGCCTGAATCGAACCGAGCAAATAGGAGGCAACCGACGCGTCGGCGTCAATCGCGACCTGCAGAGAATTCAGCTTGCCGAGCGAGGAGGAAACTTCGCCCAAGCTGGCTTCGGCTTCTTCCCATTGGCGCAACAAGATTGGATTGCCTTTGGTCGTGCCGTTTTGCAGGCGGGCTGTTATAGCCGCTACCGTGCTGTGATATTGAACCGCGCCAGCCGTGCCGCTAGTGCGCAGGATGGCGAATTCGTTCGAGTTCAGGTTGACCGAAGCGCGTAAACGCAACACTTCGTCGCGCAGAGCCATCGCGCGATTGCCGACAACTGTTCCGCTGGAAGCGCCGAAGGTGGCGAGGCCGTCCATGCTGGAGCTCGCCGTCGCCATGGCCAGCGACGGATCAAGCGGGGTCGGCGCTGCGGGCGGGGACGCTTCGCTGACAGTCTGCGTCAAGCTGTCCATAGTCAAGGAGTCCCTTGCCCATGCAGGGGATGCCGTTAGCATCAGAGATGCAAGAACGGCAACGAGACTTAATTTAGAAATTTTCATGTCATGGATCGACATCGTACATCACCTTATGTTGGCAATCGCGAGGGAATAAATTTATCGCCCGAATCTCTCTTTGTCTAACGGATAGTGGCCTAGAATCCAAGCCTTTACGTAAGAATGTCTTCGCAAGCCTCCGAAGTGTAGCTTTTGGGTGTCTCGTTAAGGAAAAATTAGGAACTATCTCCGCTGAAATTTGCGTTGAAAAGAGCCTTTTTGCGGTTGTTTTGGCGTCGCAGAATCGGTCGATTTTGCGTCTTCGACCAGCGTTAAAGTCATGCTGCCCGTCAGGCGGTCGGCTTGAGTCAATTTGACCAAAACCGGTTGGGCAAGTTGGTAAACTCGTTTTGTACGGCGACCGATCAAGGCCTGACGCTTCTCGTTATGAATATAAAAATCGTCGGGCAGGGTGTTGATCGGGATGATTCCGTCCGCGCCCGTTTCGTCGAGCCGCGCAAAAAGCCCAAACCGCGCCACGCCGCTGATGCGCGCCGGAAACGTCGCGCCAACGCGGTCGGCCATGAACAAAGTGACAAACCGGTCGGTGGCGTCGCGCTCGGCGGCGGCCGAACGGCGCTCGGTCGTTGAAATGTGATCGGCGATGTCCTCAAGTTTTTCGATTTCGCGTTCCGTCAGACCGTCGCTGCCGAGCTTGCAGGCGCGAATAAGCCCGCGATGGACGATAAGATCGGCATAACGGCGGATGGGCGAAGTAAAATGGGCGTATTTGGCCAAAGCCAAGCCGAAGTGACCGATATTTTCGGGGCTATAAACGGCTTGGGATTGGCTGCGCAGCATCATTTCGTTGACGACCTGCGCGTGCGGTTTTCCGGCGGCGTTTTCGAGAATTTGCGTCAGGAATTTCGGATGAAGCTGTTTTTTAGGGACGAGGCTGATGCCGAGCGTGTCCAGAAAATCGCGCAAGCCTTCCAGCTTCAATTCCGTGGGCTTGTCGTGGATGCGGTAAAGGCACACGCAGCCCTTTCCTTCGAGTTGAGCCGCCGCCGCGACGTTCGCCGTAATCATGAATTCTTCGATCAGTCGATGGCTGTCCAACCGTTCGCGGACATTGACGGATTTGACTTTACCGTTTTCGATTTCGATTTTGCGCTCGGGCAAATCGAGCTCAAGCGTGCCGCGACGCCCTCGCGCGTGAAGCAGGCAACGGAACGCGCCATAAAGCGGATGGATGACTTTTTCGATCAAGGGTCTCGTTATATCGTCAGGCCGCCCGTCTTTGGCGGCTTGCGCTTGTTCGTAAGTCAGGCGCGCGTGCGACTTCATGACGCCGCGCGAGAACTGCCAGCGTACAAGTTCACCCTGCTTGTCGAGCCACAGATGCGCCGCAAGGCAGGCGCGGTCGACGTGTGGCTTAAGCGAGCATAACTCGTTGCTGAGCGCCTCCGGCAGCATCGGCACGACGCGGTCGGGAAAATAGGTTGAATTGCCGCGTTCATACGCGGTTTTATCCAAGGCGCTGGCGGGTTTGACGTAATGCGAGACATCGGCAATGGCGACAATTAAATGCCAGCCCTCGCCGTCATGCTCGGCAAAAACGGCGTCGTCGAAATCGCGCGCATCCGCGCCGTCTATCGTGACAAGGGGAATTTGGCGCAAATCCGTCCGGCCTTCGAGCGTTACGGGGCGAGCGGCCTCGGCTTCGGACACAGCTTCCTTTGGAAATTCATCAGGAAGGTCATGCGTCGCGATGGCGATAAGGCTTACGGCGCGGGGCGAATTCATGTCGCCCAAAATTTCGATCAGCTTGGCTTCGCGCGCGCGCCAGCGTCCGGTCGAAACTTTTTCGGCGACGGCAAGCAAGCCTTCTTCAAGTTTAAAATTAGGTTTAGCGTGCAACGTATAGTCGCCGCGTTCCTTCCGGTTGGTCGATTGCAGTATCCAGTTTTTCCCTTGGCGGGCGAGAACGCCGACGACGCGCGTACTTTCTTCGCGTTGATGGGAAGCAAGTTTTGTGGGTTCGCGTTCGCCCCTGCGCTTTGGTTTGGGGCCGCTTTTAATGTGTCTATGGCGCGAGGAGGTTCTCATTTTAAATGTGTTGTTTTAGGACGACTCGATAAACGCATCCTACCCCAAACAAGGCATGCTGAATAACCTATTTAAAAACATGCATTTTTTCTAAGAAGGCGGGGAATAAATTTGTTTTGGGATTATGATCCGAATCTATGGTATGTCCCAAAAATCATTTGTTCTTGAGTTAAATCAAACAAAATGACTGCAAGACGATGCGTGTTCAGATGGGGAATGGATGACCTACGCGCTACCTTTTGTTTTGAACGTCGGCAAGGATTTTGCCTCGCTTCCTGTGTTTCAAGGCGTGGAAGCCGATGTCATGCGCGAATTGATGGCTTCGGCTCATACGGCGCAATACCAGAAAGGCACCGTTTTTCTAACGCAGGGCGAATCCATTTCGCGTTACTACGTCGTGCTTGAAGGCTGGTGCGGCGCGAGCAAGGGAAACGCAGAGGGGCAGGAGTCCGTCTTGCAGCTTTTCCGTCGCGGCGATTTTCTCTTTGAATCCACGTCGAACGCTTTTGTCGACATCAGCCCGATCAATTTACAGGCGTTGACGCCCGTTCACCTTCTGACGTTGGCGCCTTCTGCCGTGCATGCGGCCGAAGAGCGTTCAGCCACCTTTACGGCAAATATGTTGACCGCGTCCGTTCTCCGCTGTCAGGATTTGCGAGATCATATTGAGCAACTGACGCTGCATACCGCCGAAGAACGCGTCGGGCGATTTTTGCTTCAACTGAGGTTTAATACGAGCCCGGGGGGCAAGGATATCGTTTTGCCCTTCGATAAATCGTTGATTGCCGCGTATTTAGGCATCAAACCCGAAACGTTATCGCGCGTTTTTCAGACTTTCCGCACACGGGGCTTTATCGTCGAACGCAGCCATTTAACATTGCCTTCCCGGCAGGCCCTTTGCGAATATTGCGACAAGATTACGATGCGTTCGTGTCCTTTCGCCAATACGGGCGATTGCCTTGTGGCGGCAAAAACGACGGGAATCGACGCCGTTTTATAAAGAATCACCCTTTATCGAATCGTTCCGAAAGGCCAGACTGTCCTCCCCGTTCTTTTCTCAACGCCGAGGACTCTCATGAGCGTCAGAATTTCCGATCTTTTGCATAAAGCTCTTCCTTTTTTTATTGTGCGCTTTTTGCTCAAACTTTGTTTCCGCGTCGAAGTCAAAGGGCTGGAGAATTACGAAGAGGCCGGCCCACGCATCCTTATTATTGCCAACCATGTTTCGAAGATCGACGCCGTTGTCCTGTCGGCCTTTTTGCCCGATCGCATCTTGTTCGCGACGCAAGCCGAGATGGCGCATCGCTGGTGGTTGAAGCCGTACTGGCATGTCGGGGATGCCTTCTCGCTTGATCAAGCCGACCCGATGACGGCCAAGAAAATGGTCGATGCTTTAAAGCGCGGGCAGCCATGCATGATCTTCCCCGAAGGCCGCGTGACGAGAAACGGCGCGTTGATGAAGGTATACGAAAGCCCCGGCATCATCGCCGACAATGCCGAAGCCGACGTTCTTCCGGTGCGCATAGACGGATTGCAATACAGCTTTTTTTCGGATTTGAAGGGCCTTGTCAGGCGCAGGCTTTTCCCGAAAGTGACGTTGACTATTTTGCCGGCGGTTCGCTTGCAGATGCCGGAAGACGTGAAGGGCCACGAACGCCGCCATATCGCCGGAACCGCTATTTATGATCAGTTGGAACGAGCTCTTATCGAAGGCGTTCCCTACACCACGATGCTGCGCCATTTGCTTGAGACGCGGGTCATTCGCGGCGGTGGCGGCGTCATTCTGGAAGACGTCCGGCGCATGCCGGTAACCCACGACGAGTTTGTCGGGAGGTTTTTTACGCTGGCGCGAGTCATTGCCCGCAAAACGGGAAGGGAAAAAATCACCGGCGTTATGATGCCAAACGGCATTCCGAACGGAACGACGATTTTTGCTCTGCAGGCGCTTGATCGCGTGACGGCCATGGTGAATTTCACCGCCGGGCCTTTGCGCATCGTGCAGGCCTGCCGGATGGCCGAAATAAAGACCGTTATCAGTCTGCGCGGATTTGTCGACGCCATGGGCCTTGCGCCCATCGTAAGCGCAATGGAAAAAGAAAACATCAAGGTTGTCTATCTCGAAGACTTGATGGCTTCCGTCAGTAAGTTTGATCGCTTTATCGGCTTTGTCAGGGCGCATCTTCCCGCTGGCCTTGCCGCGTGCTGGCTCTCGAAAGATGCTAAACGTCCCGCGTTAATGCTCTTTACGTCTGGTACGGAAGGAATGCCCAAAGGCGTGATGCTGAGCCACATGAACATCGTCTCTAACGTTTTCCAAACGGCGGTGCGGCTTGGCTTTGTGCCGAGCGACAGCGCATTCGCGTCCCTGCCGATGTTCCATTCTTTCGGCCTGACGCTCGGATTCTTTATGCCGTTGTTTATCGGCACGCGCGCGTTTCTGTTCCCCTCGCCGTTGCGGTATCACGATATTCCGGAGCTTGTGTACGATACGCGTTCGACGCTTCTGCTCGGAACGGACACATTTCTTGCAAACTACGAAAAGAACGCCGCGCCGCACGATTTTTACTTTTTGCGCTTCGCCATCGGCGGCGCCGAAAAAATCAAGCCGGATACGCGCCGCGCTTGGGCCGAGAAATTCGGCGTGCGCCTTTTCGAAGGTTATGGAACGACCGAGGCTTCGCCCGTTATCGGCGTTAATTCGCCCATGCACTATAAGGCAGGTTCTATTGGGCGCGCTTTGGCGTGCCTTGATGTCAAACTGCAACCGGTCGAAGGCATCAAGAACGGCGCCGAGCTTATCGTGCGCGGGCTAAACATCATGTTGGGTTATGTGAAAGCTGACCAGCCCGGCGTAATTCAGCCCCCCGAAGACGGCTGGTACAATACGGGCGACGTTGTATCGATTGACGCGGACGGATTCATTACCATCGTCGGCCGCACGAAGCGTTTTGCCAAAGTCGCGGGCGAGATGGTTTCGCTGGGCGCGATCGAAGCCATCGTCTGCGCGACGTGGCCGGGCGTGCGCCATGTGGCTGTGAGCGTTCCGCACGAGCGCAAAGGGGAGATGATCGTCCTTTTGACCGAATCCGGCGACGTCGATACAAGCGTTTTGCTGGAGAAGTTCCGTGCCGTCGGGCTGACGGAGCTTTCCGTGCCGCGCAAGCTTGTGCGCGTCGAGCAGATTCCCTTACTGGGTTCCGGCAAGACGGACTACGTGCGCGCCAAGCAGGTGGCCGAAGAGAGCGTAAACGCGGAACAAGAAAAGGAATAGGCTCTTGCCTCTTTTGAACAAAAGAGACAGACTGCGGCCCTCCTTCCTGCGTTTTTCCCTCCCTTTTTTCCTTCCGAAAGGCTTCTGAAATGGAAGTCATTTCTTTTGGTTCTCCGAGCGCCAAACCGCCGCTTTTGTTTGTTCACGGTTCCTATTGCGGCGCGTGGATTTGGGAGCGTTTTTTTCTTCCTGCGTTTGCGGAAGGAGGATGGCATGGCGCGGCGATTTCCTTGCGCGGCCACGGCGACAGCGGGGGCAGGGAGAAAATCGACTCCTTCGGCATAACCGATTACCTCGAAGATATCGAAACAGGAACGCATCTTTTCGACGCGCCCCCGATTATCATCGGCCATTCGCTTGGCGGGTATCTTGCGCAGAAATTCGCGCTCGAACG
Organism: uncultured Rhodospirillaceae bacterium; assembly: GCA_964594935.1. GTDB lineage: Bacteria > Pseudomonadota > Alphaproteobacteria > UBA9219 > UBA9219 > CAIXLI01. The sequence goes on from CAZQOE010000014.1 coordinate 8,675, forward strand.
TTCCGTCAGGGGGCTTGTGTTATTATCTTCGCCGTCCCTTCTGGGGCTTCATGGATCGATGCAGCATATTGCCGCGCGCTCGCCGATGCTGGCGCTGCAATTGGGTTTGCTGATGACGTTAGGCCCTGCGCATGCCGATTTGCGGCTTATCGGCGAAGCTTTGTTTTGCAATCCGAAAGACGCGGAAAAGTTTGAGGGGTTTCTTCCGCTTCTTCAAAAAGAATCTTCGCGTGTCATCATGGAAGCGGCTTGGCCCGATTTCAGGATGCCCAAGAATTTTCCGCCGACGCTGGCTCTGGGCGGCGACGAGGACGCTTTTATCCCCGAATTCGAATACCGGTACGAAGCCCAGTTCTGGAAAGGAAACAGCAAGGTTCTCCACGGCGTTGCGCATGGCGTCATGCTTGATTCCTGCTGGCCCGAGGTCATGAGGGAGATTTTGGGTTGGTTAACGTGTAATTTTTCCAAATAAATCGCATATATTTGACTTATTCCCCCTTTTTCGCTTATAAGCCACGCCTCTTCCCGAGAATGCGTTCGGGGTCTTCGGGCCTTAAACCGTTTCCAAGTTGTTTTGGAAAACTATCGGGACAAAAATATAGGATATAAAAATGACGAAACGTCTTGAGTCCAAATATAAGATCGACCGCCGCCTTGGCGCCAGCCTCTGGGGCCGCCCCAAGAGCCCTCTGAACAAACGCGATTATCGCCCCGGCCAGCACGGCCAGCGCCGCAGCAAGCTTTCCGACTACGGCGTCCAATTGCACGCGAAGCAGAAGCTGCGCGGCTACTACGGCAATATCGGCGAACGTCAGTTCCGCCGCTACTATCAGGAAGCCATGCGCCGCAAGGGCAACAACGGCGAAATCCTCATCCAATTGCTTGAACGCCGCCTGGATGCCGTCGTCTATCGCATGAAATTCGTCGCCACGGTTTTCGCGGCGCGTCAGCTCGTCAATCACGGGCACGTTCTTGTCAACGGCAAGAAGGTCAACATCTCGTCGTACCAGGTCAAGGACGGTGACACGGTCGAATTGCGCGGTAAAGCCAAGCAGTTTGCGACCGTTCTGGCTGCGGCGGAGCTGGCCGAACGCGACGTTCCAGATTATGTCACGGTTGACCACAAGGAAATGAAGGGAACTTTCGTCCGCACCCCGTCGCTCAGCGACGTTCCGTATCCCGTGCAGATGGAACCGAACCTCGTCATCGAATTCTATTCTCGTTAATCGGGAAATTTAGATAAGTAAAAAGCGGAAAGGATTGCCTTTCCGCTTTTTTATGCATGTTTTTACTTAACTGTAAGGCGAAATGGCAGTACAGGGGCCGCTCCATGATCCAAACGGCACCGCTGGGCCCGTGGGCCAACTATCTTTATAACTCGTTCTTATGCTGGACCAACTGCACATCCAAGTGCCGGTAGTCGTATCACACGTGGCTGTTCCATGATAAGTGTTTTCAAAATTGCAAACACTACCGCCATCACAGGCTCGATCGGGGCCGTTACACCTCCCGTCATAAGTTTGTTTTGCGGTTGATTCCGGAAAGACAAAACCAAACCAGCCGAAGCACCCCCCCGAACATCCGACGTTGTCTATGCAGCTCCTTCTAAGCTCGGGGCAGGGCTTCGGAGGGGATACATATACGTCATTGTATACAGTAACGGTCTTCACGGGTGGAACAATGCAGGTAAAAGTACCATCGGCTTTTATCTTCGTCAGAACTTGACCTGCGGCGCATTGGATGTCGGCCACGGACTTCTTCGTCATTGATTTCCATATATATCCGCCTGTGCAGTCTGCGGTGGTTTCGCAAGCGCAAGCGATAATATTAAGTTTGTCGTCGGACATAAGAGATTGCCCAAAAGTGGGACAGCAAAATCCCGGAAGTTTTGCCGATCCCGGGGTACACGCCGCTTGCGCCGGGAAAGTCAAAAAGATCGAAGAGTAAAGCAAAGCAACGGCAAGATAGCGCATGATATCCCCCTGAGAAAAAGCAAAAAATGACGGTTTTGCTTCATGCATTTCATTGTTCCCGTACATGCCTATAGAGCAGCGCATTGAGGTACCCCGCTTTTAATTCCCGTCAGCGCCTGACCGGCGGGGCAGGCAAAGGTTCCGACGGCTACTATATCGGTCGCCATTTCTTTCCATACAACGGCGTTTGTTGTTGGATCACAATTTGGAACAGTATCGCAAAGGCATGCCACAATATTCATATCTAAAGTGTCTTTTTTGGTTATACCAAGCTGGTTGGGACAGGGCGTACCAATCAAGGTGGTTGGACCCGCTACGACCGCCGTTGCCTGATGAACAGGATAGCCCGCGAAGGCAAGCGCGCAAAGAAGGATAAAAGCCAAGTATCGCATGACGTAACTCCTTGCAAAGCTCCAAAGCAAAACCAGAATCTTTATGCACCTAAAAAACTAGTGATATACCGGCACTCCGGCACAGTTTCCGTTATAAAAAGTAGAAATATTTGGTGTGCCGGGCCAAGCACTATCAATCGGCGTTCTTGTCTTGGTAATATTGCAATACCACGTGCCTGCGTTGCAAATAGCAGTTCCTGAATATGTTATATCTACGGAACAGGTTCTCCCTGCACAGGAGTAATCGCCCGTATTACAGCTGCCGGACAAGGCCATAGTTCCTGTCGTGAGTCCGCCCGGAAGGTTTGCATCAAACCCGCCATGACAACCGCCTGAGCAGCCGACGCCTTCTATGCATGATAAGTTAATCGCTGGGCACAGCGGTGGCGGAGTAACGGTAATATTTCTGGTAACAACATTGGTTACGGTTTTTGGCTCTATGCAAATTGGCACGCCGCCGGAAATACCGGCCAATATCTTACCAGACTTGGCGCAATCGACGTCAAGATGGGCATTGCCTTTCGACATGGCCTTCCATACAAGGTCGCCGGGGTTCGTGCAGTTTGATTTGGTGCCGCAGAGGCAGGCAATGATATTCAGATTGTCGTCATCCATGACTGTCTGGCCAGGGGTAGAACAACAGTACCCAAAAAGTTTTTCGGGAGGAGTTTTTGTCGTTGGAACGCAAGCTGCCTCCGCCGGAAGCGCTACGAAAGCCGAAGCGCAGAGTATGGCAAGAACGAAAGAGCGCATGATCGAACCTCCGACAAAAAGCCAAAGCCGACACACTTATACACCGTAAGATATTTTATGATTATTAAACTAACGGTTCATTAATATTTAAGGTAAATGAAGGGGTTAATGTAAAAATAGTGAACAGGCAAAATAGTAAAGAAGCTTTGATTACAAAGGGATAAAGTTATTGCTTTGCACAAACAAAACGTCCTTTGGCGTTGTGAAGCACCACAGGTTTTTGTAGCCTTCTAAGACCCCGATGTTTGGAGGCTTTCCATGAGCTACGATTCCAACAACATTTTCGCAAAAATTATACGCGGCGAAATTCCCTGCAAGAAAGTTTACGAAGACGAATTCGCGCTTGCGTTTAACGACATCAAGCCAAAAGCGCCGGTCCATATTCTGGTAATTCCCAAGGGGCCGTATGCCACATATGACGATTTTGCGTCCTCGGCGGAAGACGCCGAAATCGTCGGGTTTGAAAGGGCTATTAGCAAGGTTATCCAGACGGCTGGAATTATTTCAGGCGGATACCGGCTTATCTCGAACGCGGGGCTTAATTCGCATCAGGAAGTGCCGCACTATCACGTGCACATCCTCGCAGGGCGCGATCTGGGCCCGCTTATATAAGTTTGCCTATTCTTCGTCCGACATCGATCGGATGAGTTCGTAGACCTTGCGGCGCTGCTTGTCGTCATGAATGCGATAATAAGCGCGGATTAACTCCAAAGTCTCGCGGCGGCGCAGGATATCGTAATCCGTCTGCTTCTCTGACGTTGGCGCGTTTTCCAAAGGGGCTTGCCCGTCCTCGGCAAATCCCGGCTGACTTGCAAGCGAAGACGCCGTGGGGATTTCCTCGAAAAAATAAGCGACCGGCACGGAAAGCGTTTTTGCGATCTGAAACAAGCGGCTTGATCCCATCCTGTTAATGCCGCGCTCGTATTTCTGAATTTGCTGGAAGGTCAGACCGAGGGCTTTGCCCAATTGTTCCTGGCTAAGGCCGACGAGATTCCGGCGCATGCGAAGGCGCGATCCGACATGAATGTCGATAGGATCGGGATTTTCAGAACGAAGCTGAGGTTTTTTCATCTTCTTTTTATCCGCAATAGTCATAAGAATATCCAAGTATGAAAAAAAAATTCAACACCTAGGCAGGGTTGTATTTTCCAAATCGTTGCTAATGCAGGTAGAGTATTTGATTTACAAAATCAAGGAAAGATAATTCTGAAGAACACTTATTTTCATGCCTACATTTTTAAACGTAAGTTTCTAAGCTTTCGCGCGTTAATCGCAAAAAGCAGAAAAAAGGCAATCCAAACAAAAGTTTCCTTCCATTCGGCAAATACGGTTAAGGACAAAGCCTGCGGCAAAGCGCTGTCGATAACGCCTTGTTCGTTAAGGCCAAGCGTTTTCAGGGCGCGGCCCAAAGGATCCACGACACCCGATATGCCTGTGTTTGCGATGCGCAGAAGCGGCATTCCCTCTTCAATCGCCCGGACGCGAGCAATGGCAAAATGTTGGTAGGGGCCCGTCGTGCGTCCATACCAGCCGTCATTTGTCAAATTTACCAGTAATTCAGGGCGGTCGTTGGGGTCAACGACAGAACCGGAGAAAATGGATTCGTAGCAAATCAAGGGACTGAACAAAGGAATGCCAAGCACGCGCAGGCTACGGACGCCGGCGCCTGCCGTAAAATCGGCGCCGCTTGTCGCAAGCGCCTTAAGCGGGATGAAACTGCGCAGGGGCATAAACTCTCCGCCCGGAACCAGATGCGATTTGTCATATCCGGCGACAAGACGGCCCAAACCGTCGAGCGCGACCAGCGAATTATAAAAACGCGTATCCCCATTCTTGTCGATATCGCGGCGGATAACGCCGGTAATCACAAAGGCCGTGGCGGGGATATGCGCCGCAATTTCTTTACGGCGATCTGCGTCTTCGCTCAAGAAATAGGTCGATGCTGTTTCAGGCCAAAAGATATGCGTTACCGGCTTTTCGCCTTCGGTCGCCGAAAGCTCGATGAGTTCCCTGAAATGGCGTTCACGTTCGCTGACGAGCCATTTTTTCTTCTGATCGACGCTCGGTTGCACAAGGCGTATCTGCGTGCCTGGGGCTGTGCCAATTTTTGTTGTTTGCAGGCGGATTTCTCCCCATACCACAAGAGCCCCAAAAAGAACGAGGCTTGCGATAAATGCCGTCCGTCCGGATGACCGGCTATCCTTAAGACAAGCAGGCAGGCAAGCCGCAAGTATAGTAATAAGCGTCAGTCCATAGATGCCGATAACACTTGTGATCTGCAGAACGGGTAAGACGCCCGACCACGTATAGCCGATCAGATTCCACGGAAAGCCGGTAAACATGAATCCCCGCGCATATTCGGCCAGAAACCACAGCAATCCGAACATAACTGCACCCGAAATATTCTGAAGCCCAAGACGCCATGAGAGGGCGGCGGCGAGGCCGTAGTAAAGAGCCAGAAATGCGGGCAGCCCCGCGACCGCAACAGGAACCGCCCACCAGAAATGCCCGATATCGACGAACATGGCGGAGGCGATCCAATAAAGCCCGAAAACAAAAAAGCCAAAAGCGAAGCACCAACCGGTCGCAAAAGCCTGTTTTCCGTTTTGAGTTCCCTGAAGCAGAAAGATGAGCGCAGGAAAGCAAATCCACAGCAAAGGAAAAAAGTTAAAAGGCGGCAGCGACAGCATCATGACGCTGCCCAGAACGAACGCCGCAAAAAGCCTTTTTAAGCCGGAAACTTGCCTAAAATAGTTTATGAAAGATGAAAGAGGGATGGGCGGAAAAAACCGTTTCATATGTCAAGAAATCGCATTCAGGCGATAAGACGTCAAATTAAAAAACGAAAACAGAAAAAACCCGCAACAACGTCTTATAATCAATTTTGATTTGAGTCTTTCGGAGGAACCGGATCGAACCCATGCCCCCCCCAAGGATGGCAGCGGCAAAGGCGTTTTATAGTCAATTTTGTGCCCTTAAAAGGGCCGTAAAGCTGCAAAGCTTTGTCGGCATAGACGGAACAGGTCGGCGTAAACCGGCAACACCCGCCGATAAACCTTGAAAGCGTATGACGATAAACCCATATTCCGCCGCGCAAAAAGCGGGTTACGAGTTCCGACAAAGCGACTTTTTTGTCCATTTATGCCTTTTCCCCGCCCGAATTTCCTGATACTCAACCCCGACACTAATCCAAAATGAAGCTTGTGTGAAATGAACAATAACGTTTTTCTCGCCGTCATCCTATCCTTCGGCATTCTGTTCGGTTTCCAGTACCTGTATGTCGAACCGCATCGCGAGGCTTTGCGCGCCCAGCACATAACGCAGCAGGTTACCCCGAAGAATGCGAACGGCGCGGCCCCGGTTGTCGCCGCTACGCCGCAAAATCTGCGTGATCGTAAAGAAGTATTGAAAGACAATCCGCGCGTCATCCTTTCGACGCCGGAGTTGTCCGGATCCATCAATCTGAAAGGCGCCCGGATAGATGATTTACTGCTAACGTCTTATCGGGAAAGCGTCGATAAATCATCGCCGTCGATTGTTCTTTTGTCTCCGTCTGGCGCGGCACAGCCCCATGCAGCCTATTATGCCGAATTCAACTGGCTTGCGGATTCGGCCGCGACAGGCGTGCCTTCCGCAGATACGGTATGGAAGGCCGACGGGCAGAAGTTGACGCCCGAAAAAGCAATACATCTGACGTGGAACAATGGGCAAAACCTGATTTTCGACCGCACGATTGCCGTCGATGCCGAGGCAATGTTTACGATTACCGATCGCGTGACCAACAAAGGCTCCGAGGCCGTAGCCCTATATCCTTTCGGCATTATTGCGCGTCAGGGTTTTCCGCAAATGGAAAGCAGCGCCGTCGTTCATGAAGGCGGGCTGGGAGTCTTCAACAATACGCTCGAGGAATACAAATACAAAGAGTTGATGGACGAAAAGAAAATAACGCAGAACGGCAAGGGCGGATGGCTTGGCATTACCGATAAATACTGGCTGGTCGCGATGATTCCGCCGCAGGACGAAACGCTTGTGGGCGAGTTTATCTATAACCGCGCGGGAGCCGCTGTAAAGGAAATGGGCTTTTTTCAGGCCGATTTTCGCGGAAGCGCCGTTACCGTTCCGGCCGGAGGGAGCATTGAACGCACCTCCCGTTTGTTTGCCGGAGCAAAGAAAGTAAGCCTGCTTGATCGTTATGCCGAAGAATATGATCTTCCGCATTTTGATCGCGCCATCGACTTTGGCTGGTTTTATTTCCTGACGCGGCCTTTCTTGTATCTTTTGACAGCGCTAGAGAATGCTGTCGGGAATATGGGGCTGGCGATTTTGTTGTTTACCGTTTTGCTTAAACTGGTGACGTTGCCGCTCTCGCAGAAATCCTATCATTCGATGGCGCGAATGAAAGCCATTCAGCCTGAAATCAAGCGCATTCAGGAACGTTTTGCCGAAGACAAAATGCGCCAGAGTCAGGAGATGATGGAGCTTTACAAGCGCGAGAAGGTCAACCCGATGTCGGGTTGTATGCCGATGATTATCCAGATTCCGATATTCTTCGCTCTTTATAAGGTGCTGTACGTGAATATCGAGATGCGTCAAGCGCCGTTCTATGGCTGGATTCAGGATATGTCCGCAGCCGACCCGACTTCCGTGCTGACGTTATTCGGATTAATCCCCGTCGCGCTGCCTTATGCTTTGCAAATCGGCGTGTGGCCGATTTTGATGGGCCTTAGCATGTTCTTACAGCAAAAGATGTCGCCTCAGCCGCCGGACAAATCTCAAGCGCGCATGTTCATGTTCATGCCGATTATCTTCACCTACATGCTGGTGCACATGCCGGCGGGATTGGTGATTTATTGGACGTGGAGCAACCTGCTCGGCATCATTCAGCAATGGTATATTATGCGCGGGGACTTGCGGCAAAAAGCAGGATAGCCGGTTGCTCCAAATTAGCGTTCCGTAAAATCTTCTATCCATGAGTCCGTAAGATCGGATTGTACTTCGAGGAATGGATCCCGCTCAATATAGAGAATAGGGTAGTCGATATCTGATTTGAAGCCGTCGATATTTTGCTCGATTAATATGCTTCCCGTAAGATCGGTTCGCGGAATGGACGGTGATGAGGGGGCTGAGCTTGTCACGCGCCATCGGCATAACTGAGAGTGTAATTGGTCAATCCCGATCCGACCGCTGCGCTTGGCGTGATGCTGTAGGATCCAACTGCCGCCGCCGCGTCCGCCCCGACGCTCGTCAGCGTTACGCCGGAGATTGCGTCGCCATTGCAAAGAGAGCCGGTTGTAAGGGTAAACGCCAACGTGCCGAGAGTTAAAGCCGAACCATAGACCTTGTCCC
>CAZQOE010000015.1:0-16829 GCA_964594935.1 uncultured Rhodospirillaceae bacterium
GGCGGATGCCGTTGTGATTGGGCGGGAGTTGATGCGCGACCCGTATTGGGCTCTTCACGCTGCGCGGGAATTGGGCGAAAAGATCGATTGGCCAAAACAATATGAGCGGGGAAAATTGTAATTAAGATCTACTGTATCGCCACGACGATGCCGAGGACAGTCAGTTCGACAACCTGTTGCAGCGTTCCCAGCAGCGCGCCGTTATAGCCGCGCAGGTGGTTCGCGCCGATCAGCGCGACAATCAATCCGGCAATCGTTCCCGCCGTCAAGACGGTCGCCGTGTCGTCGCCAAGCGCGATGAAGGCAATCACAAGGCCGATGGCAAGCGCCAGCACGACGCGAAGCGCCGGAGGTTGCTGGAAGTGGTCGGCCACAGGGTCGCCTTCGATCGGACGCAGCCACGCGGCCGCGATGACCATAAGCACGCGCGACCAGCTTGCGGCGACGACCATGGTTTGAAAAACAAGAAGGTTGTCGGCGAGGTTGGCGATGGCCGCGATTTTCATGATAATGACGAAAATGATGCCCAGCGTTCCGTAACGCACCGAGCGCTCGTCCTTCAGCCAACCGACGGAATCCTTGTTTTCAAAACTTTCTCCGTAAGCGTCGACCAGATTCGCGAATTCCTCTTCATGCAACGCCCGCGTCAGAAACAACATTCCGACGACGGCGGCCGTCGCCGTGATGATGCCCGGCAGGCGCATCATGGTGATCAGCCAGTCGATGGCCGCGCCCGAAAAACCGATGAGCGCGCCGATAATCGGAAACCACACCATCGATCTGCGAACAAGGCCCGAACGAATTTCGTTTGTAAAAGGCAGGCTGAAACGGGTCAGGTAATTGATGGCGACCGAAAGCTCGGCCCATATGTTTTCCGGCGACGGGGGCTTGATGGTCAGGGCTGGTTTGGGGGGCGATTCGCTCATGGTGCTCGGGTTTATAAACTTCCTCGGAAAAGGCGACAACGACGTATATCATAAAATTGCGGGTTCGAATGGATTTATCTTGATGATAAAAGGTTTTACGCCCTTTCCCGCTTCTTCCGGATTCCCAATAATTTGTTTACAAAAGGCGCGAAAAAACGGATGCTCGACTCGCTTTAACACATTATTTTCTTTAACAGATTATGAGTAATTCTCGGGCTAAATTCGGCTTAAGTTTTTTCTCCTCGGGTTTGGGAGTTTGTTTACGTGAGCGATGACGACAAAGTAGTGCCTCCTGTGCTGCCTCCCGCGACCGGAACCGGTTTGACCGGCGTTCTTTCCACGACCGCCGGTCCGACGTGGCAGGATCAGGATATCCTTTTGCGCGACTTGTGGTCACAGAACAAATCTCCGCAAGAGATTTCCTCCACCCTCGGGCGCTCCATCGCCGCCATCATGACCCGCGCCGCGCGGCTCGGCCTTCCCCGCCGGTCGGCGCCTGGCCGCAAGCCGGGAAGCCGCCGCCCGCCCCAAGACGGAGAAGTGCGCCTGTCTTCGCCCCGCCCCTCATCCAACAGAAGGCCGGAAAATTCAGGTGAAATCCAAACGTCCACCCGTATTTGCCTTATGTGCCTGCGTTCCTTCCCATCGCTCGGCCGTCACAACCGCATTTGCCCGTCGTGCAAAAATTCCTCGGAATACGAATCCGCCGTTTCCTTGTCCGAAATCAATCTTCCCGCTTAAGAGGATCGTCTCATGCCCATCAAAGACGCTGTCGCCACAATTCTTAGCCGCAATGCCTTTTATCGCGACGGGTACAGGCTTCTTTTGCGCATTAGCCTCATCCAGATCCTCATTATCGGGCTCCTTATCTTTTTGATTGCGGGCTTGGCTTTAAGCATGAAGCCTCGGTCGATTTATTTTGCGACGACTTCGGACGGACGCATTATCAACATCGCGCCCTTAAGCGAACCGTACTTGACGCCCGCGCAAGTCATCGCGTGGACGGCGGCGACGGCGCAAAACGTCATGCGTTTCGGTTACTACGATTACCGCGACAGATTGCAGCAGATTTCCAGCAGCTTTACCACGACAGGTTGGACCAGCTTCAACAAGGCGCTTAAGGAAGCGAATTTCATCGACGCCATTCAGGCGCGAAGACTCGTTGTGACAATGGATATTAACGCGGCGCCCGAGATTCAGAACGCTTTCGTTCATAACGGCGTTTATACGTGGTATGTGCAGTTTCCCGTGACGATCAAATTCGACGGCGAACAACCGCCCCAACCCATCAACACGACATTGCATATACAAGTCGTGCGCGTCTCGACGCTGCAAAATCCGGACGGCGTCAGCATTGAGCAATGGGTTACGACGGGCAAGGACGGCAAATAATGGTTGCTGTGTCGACGCCCCCCAAACCACCGCTGCGGCCCGTTACCGCGCCGGCGTCGATCCAGCAGAAAGAAAGCACGCCTTCCGACGATCAAATGGCAAGGATCGCCTTTAGCCGCCTTAAAAAGAGGGTCGTTTCCCGCACCTGGATCATCGTCAGTTTGACGGCTTTTGTGGCGATTCTTCTGCCATTCGCCAAACCCATCGATATTTACTACGCGATAACGCCAGAGCAGAAGGTCAGGACGCTCACAGGGCTGACTATGCCCAACATGACAAACAGCGCCGTGTTGTCTTGGGCCACGACCAGCATCACGGAAGTCATGACGATGGGGTTTGGCGACATAGACAGGCGCGTACCGCTGGTCAAGGGGCGGTTTACCGAGAAGGGCTGGGAAGCTTATGTAACCACCTTTAACGCGATGAAGATCAGCGAATCCTTTAAACAAAATCAGCTTATCTTAACGACCGTTCCTTCAAATACGCCTGTTATCGTCGGTCAGGGCGTCAACGAGGAAGATGTTTATCAATGGAACGTTCAGATGCCCATTATCATGAACTATGCCACCAACAACAACGTCACGAGGCGCCAACGCGCCACCGTCTCGCTGTCGATTGTTCGGGTTCCTTTTGAGGAAAACTCTTTCGGCATAGCGATACGAAACTGGAGAATCGATTAAGTTTGTTTAAAGCATTCTTTGGGCAACGCCTTCGATAAGCACATCAAGGATTTTATCCGGCTCGACGATTTCGCCGATGGCCTCGATGGCTTTTTTCTTGATTTTGGGAAGGTTGACAAGCTTTCCCTTACGCAAGGTTCCTTCGTCTAGTCCGCCATACAGATGACGCAAGAGAGAGTCGGTAACGCGCGGCGTGTTTCTGTGCAACGTATTGGCGGTTTCAAGGTCTTTCACGTGCACAGAGATAATAAGAGATACAATCTGTTCGACGCCATCTTCGCTGATGATAGGTAAAGTCATCGGGGCAATGTGAACATAGATGGGGTCGCCGGCAAAGCGGCCGCCCGTAATTTCTTCCCCGCTTTTCTTCTTGCTCTCTCCTTTTTCCGATTTTTCTCCCTCGCTTTTTTTTGCGCCGTGCGCGGCGAACGCCGGAGACACGAAGGCATTCTGCATGGAGCCGAGCGCCAGAAAGCTAAGAAGAAAGAAAACGAAAGGAAGTTTTTTCATGTCTCGAGAAATAAAGGATAATATTTGACGAGACGTTAAGGAAAATCAGGAACGAAGCTTTTTTGCCAAACGATCCAATATGCCGTTAATAAGTCCGGGCTCCTTGGCGTTAAAAAAACCGTGCCCCACATCGACGTAATCATTAACAATTATGCCTTCAGGTGTTTCCGGACAATGAAGGAGCTCGAAAGCGCCGGCGCGCAAAATAATTTTCAGCAAAAGCTCCAAACGATCGGGCTTAAAGCGCGCATCAAGAGCGCCGGCAATCATAGTGTCCAGATCGGCCTGATGCTTGTTGACGCCCGCGACGATGGAGCCAAAAAGCTCCCCGTCTATCGCGATGACCGTCTGTTCTTCTTGCAAAAGAACCGAAGGATCGGCGCAAAAACGCGCGATGAGCGTTTCCGCCGGTTCCGGCGAAAGCGCGATTTGATACAGCCCCTGCACGGCGGCGAGGCGCGCAAAACGGCGCATGGCGTTGTCGGTTGTTTTCTTTTCTTGTCCCATAAATTTCCTGTTTTCCCCTTGCCGGGGCGTTATTTTTTCGCAATCCAGCGCCGCTTGGGCAACAGGCGGAACTTATGCTTAAGCTCGATCATGCGCAAGCACGCTTCTGCCGCCGCGCCGCCGCGGTTTTCGCGGGCCGGATCCGCGCGTTCCAGCGCCTGTTCCATGGTGTTGCAGGTTAAAATCCCGTTGCCGATGGCCAAGGCGTAACGGACGGCGAGATCTTGCAGGCCACGTGCGCTTTCAAAGGCTACGATTTCGTCGTGATGCGTGCCGCCCTTGATAATGCATCCGAGCGCGATAAAGCCTTCGCTGCGGCGGCGGACGGGGTCGAAGTCCAACGCGCGGATGGAAAAAGAAATCGCGGCGGGAATCTCGAAAGCTCCCGGCACCGTCAGAATTTCGTAGCTTGCGTTGACGCGAGCGAGAACTTCCTTGACGGCCTGCATCTGAAGCGCGGCGATGTCGGGATAAAAAGGCGCTTCGACAATCGTGATGTGCGGCGGCTCTTCAAAAGAAAAAGTGGCTGGGGCGCGTTTGGAGTTCATGATGTTTACCCGTTCTTCGGATTCCGTTTATCCGCCGATTCAAGGGCCTGACGGTAAACGGCAAGGTCGGAAATGGTGCCGATCTTCATATCATGAACGGCGGCAAAAGAAACCAAGTCTTGCATGCGCGCCATCGTGCCGTCTTCTTTCATGACTTCGCAGATGACGGCGGCGGGGGTAAGCCCCGCCAGACGCATAATATCGACCGAACCTTCGGTTTGCCCTCCGCGGCCCAAAACGCCTTTGGGGTTCGCCCTTAGGGGAAACACATGCCCCGGGCTCACGATATCCTTCGGGCCTTTGCGGGGATCGATGGCGGTTTTGATGGTATAGGCGCGGTCAAACGCCGAAATGCCCGTCGTGACGCCTTCGCGGGCTTCGATGGAAACCGTAAAGGCGGTTTGGAATCGAGCTTCGTTATGTGTCGTCATCAACGGCAATTTAAGGCGGTCCACAAGTTCGGGGGCCATCGCGAGGCAGATAAGGCCGCATCCGAAATGTGCCATAAAATTAATCGTCTCGGGCGTCGCAAAATCGGCCGCAATGACAAGATCGCCTTCGTTTTCGCGGGCCTCGTCGTCCGTCAGAATGAACATGCGCCCGGCCTTCGCTTCGGCGACTATTTCGTCGACGGAGGCGATGGAGGAATGCTGGTTTTTGGCAGGGGCTACGCGCATACGGAAGGGGTATAGCCGGTTTTGGAACGTTGAGAAAGTTTTTCCGCGCGTTCTTTCCCCCTGTTGGGAATCCATATCAAAGCGGGCATGAAGGGAATGTCGATGACGCGGGTTTCTCCCGTCTTAAGCTTCAAAACGGATTTTGTTATATGGCAATGGCAATAGACATGAAGCCGAGGGTGAACCAGCGCCAAATTGGAAAAGCTGTTTGTGCCGCCCAGAGAAATTGGAAGAATGTGATGCGCTTGGTATCTTTTAATATCCGACGGGATGCAAATTGCCCGGACATCGGCGGCGTTTTCGCAAATCTCGACGACATGGGCCGAGAAAGCTTCAAAAATTTTATCTTTATGATAACGATTTCTTGTTTTTTGCGCGTCTTCTTTTGAAACGAGCGTGACCTCAACGGTCTTAAATTCAACTTCTTTAGGCAATCGCCACTTTTTCATAAAATACCCGCTGTGCCCAATGTCTTTCCCTTTTATCAAACCCCCGAATCTCTTTTGATGATTCCAAGTATGAAACCGAATCTTATTTAAAACAAAGAAAAATCGGGCACTGAGTCGGCCTTTGAAATTTGACAAAAGTCCATGACGGAACGTCGGCCAAGGAGTAAAATGCGAGATTGAAAGGCGGCCTAATGGAGGCGGCATGAAAGTGCGTTTTTCCGGATTATTTATTGCTTTGCTTCTGCTGGCCGCAACCGCTTGGGGAGGAGACGCCATGACGATGACCCTTACGTCCACCGCTTTTTCGCAAGGGGAAGAAATCCCCACTCTTTATACCGGTCTGGGCAAAGACCGGTCGCCGCCGCTGACGTTTTCGGGCGTTCCGGCCGCAGCCAAAAGCCTTGTCCTTATCATCGACGATCCCGACGCGCCCGATCCCGCCGCGCCGAAAATGACATGGGTGCATTGGGTGCTTTATAATATTCCGCCGACGGTCCCGGGGCTTCCGGAGGGCGTGGAAAAGCTTCCGGCGGGGACGAAAGAAGGCCAGAACGATTTCAAGCGCAAAGCCTATGGCGGGCCGCATCCGCCCATCGGAAGGCACCGGTATTTCCATAAGTTGTATGCTCTTGATACGACGCTGGATTTCGCAGGCGCGCCGACAAAGGCCGACGTCGAGAAGGCTATGAAGGGCCATGTGATCGCCGAGGCGTTGTTGATGGGGACGTATGCGGCCACCAGATAGTGTGCGGTGCGGAATCTAATAACGTTCTTTAACGCTGTATTCTGCTTCACCGGAATCCGGTTCTGTGCTTGAATCGGCCTATGACAGCGAAACCGACCGATTTTCCGGATATCAACGCTCTGGCTATGGAGGCTTGCGACATGTGGCAAGAGCATTTGTCGTCTCTTGCCAACAATCCGTCCGCGCGCGCGGAACTGACGCGTTTTCTCGAACCGCAACGCCGTTTGTTTGCCGATTGGGCGGCCATGATGCGACAGGGAGGCCCCAATGACCCAAACCGCGCCCCAGAAACACCCTCCGCAACCAAAAATGGACCATCAGACTCCGCCGCTTCCGCAGCAAACGCTTCGCCCTCTGCAACGGCATCGGGCGGCGCTGCACATGGCGACGACCCTCTCCGCGTTGCTCAGCTTGCCCTCCGTCTGGCCGAGCTTGAAAAACGTGTCGCAGAGCTCGAACAACACGCCGCTCGCAAGGCTTAGCGAGCTTAGCGCCGCGCATGCCGACCTTGCTCCTTATCTGACTCGCGAAATGCTTGTGCGCGCGCGCGGTTTTATGACCGGCGTGACGCAATACCGCGACCATCCCGTGCGCCGCGGGGCCGAAACGACGCCCATTATCTGGCGTTCGGGCACCACTTGTCTGCGCGACTATGCGCCCGAGGCCATTAACGCCGTGCCCGTGCTTGTCGTGCCGTCGCTTATCAACCGCTTCACCATTTTGGACCTTGAGCCCGACCATTCGTTCATCCGTTTTCTGGCGGCGCAGGGGTTTCGCCCGCTAATCGTCGATTGGGATTTGCCTGGGGATGCCGAGAAAAACTTCGGGCTTAACGAATACGTCATGCAGCGCCTGATGCCCGCGCTGCAAATCGCTTCGGTCGATCAACCGGCGCATATCGCGGGCTACTGCATGGGGGGCGCGTTGACGCTTGCGATGGCGGCTTTGGCTCCAGAAAAAGTGCGGAGCCTGACGTTGCTCGCGGCGCCGTGGGATTTTCACGCGGGTTATGATGCGATGGGACAGAACGGCTCGATGCTTGAAGAAAAATTAAAGGTCTGGCTCGAAGGCAACGACTTTTTGCCCGTTGAAGTGCTGCAAAGCGTGTTTACGTCGTTTCAGCCTTTGCACGCGTTCCGCAAATTTTCGAAGTTCGCGTCGTATAACCAAGCGGGGCCCGAAGCGCGGCGCTTCGTGATGACCGAAGATTGGCTGAACGACGGCGTGCCGCTGACCATCCCCGCGGCGCGCGAATGTTTCGGCGACTGGTTCGCTCGCAACGTGACGGCGCGCGGCCAATGGCGGATCGGCGGCCAGATCATCAACCCGCGCAGGGTGCAGACGCCGTCCTACGTCGTCGTGCCAGGCAAAGACCGCATCGTGCCGCCGCAGTCCGCCATGCCGTTGGCGCAGGCGTTGCCGCATGCCATGCGGCATGAACCGATGATGGGGCATATCGGCATTATGTCGAGCCCCAAAGCTGTACACCAAGTTTGGGAGCCGCTCGGTCAATGGCTGGTGGGGCACTAACGGGCGTTCCTTCGCGTGAAGCTGGTCTGCAAATTGGCTTTTCTCGATTTTTGCTGCTCACGTACCGCAAGAGTACGCTCCGCGCAAAAATCTCGAAAATCACAATTTTCGACTCAGCTTGACGCGAAGGAAAAACCAGAGCGGGTTTTTAGAAAAAGGCTGAGAATAAATAACAATTATTTCCTCGGCCTGACGCGAAAGCCTTATTCAGACAAATAATCGTCATTTCGCCAAGGGCCGGAATTAGGTATCCTCTATCCAGTCAGGAGGGCATCATGGAAACAAATCATCCAGCGGATAAACAAGAGCCTTGCTGTTGCTGCCATCATCAGCCAAGCGAAAAAGCGGCGGTGCCCGCATCGCCCGACGCGATATATACTTGCCCCATGCATCCGCAAATACGGAAAGTCGGGCCAGGCAGTTGCCCGCTTTGCGGCATGGCGTTGGAGCCTGAAACGATAGCGCCGACCGATGTTCCCGATCCCGAATTGATTTCAATGACCCGCCGCTTCTGGATCGCGGCGGTTTTGTCCGGCGTGTTGATGCTCGGCGCCATGGGGGCCCCATTTATCATGGGCGGGGAAATGACCGGCGATACGATGCGATGGATTCAATTCATCCTTGCGACGCCCGTTGTGCTGGGGTGCGGGTGGCCTTTTTTTCAGCGCGGGTGGGCTTCTCTCGTCAATCGCAGCTTGAACATGTTCACGCTTATCAGCCTTGGCGTCGGCGTGGCTTACGGGTACAGCGCTTTGGCAACGCTTTTTCCGCATGCGTTCGAAGCGTGGACGGGCAAAAGCCCCGACGTATATTTCGAGCCTGCGTCGGTGATAACGGCCTTGGTGTTGCTGGGGCAGGTGCTGGAATTGCGGGCGCGGGGGCAGACCAACACCGCCTTGCGCGCCTTGTTCGACCTTGTGCCGAAAGCGGCGCATCTTATCCTTGCCGACGGAAGCGAAATCGACGTTCCCATCGGCGAGGTTAAAACGGGCGATTTGTTCCGTGTCCGCCCGGGCGAAAAAATTCCCGTCGATGGCGCGGTGACCGAGGGCGCGAGCGCCGTCGATCAATCCATGCTGACGGGCGAACCGATGCCCGTCGAAAAACAGGCGGGCGACAAAGTTACGGGCGCGACGCTGAACGGGACGGGGTCGCTTATCGTGCGGGCCGAGCGCGTGGGTGCGGACACCTTGTTGTCGCAGATCGCGGCGATGGTGGCCAAGGCGCAGCGCAGCCGCGCGCCCATTCAACATCTGGCCGATACAGTCTCCGGCTATTTCGTTCCGGCGGTGGTGGCGGTCGCGGCGTTGACGGCGTTGGCGTGGGGCCTGTGGGGGCCCGAGCCCAGGTTCGCCTTCGCACTTTTAAACGCCGTCGCCGTTTTGATCATCGCCTGCCCGTGCGCGTTGGGACTTGCCACGCCGATTGCGATCATGGTCGGGACGGGCAGGGCGGCGCGCGCCGGAATCCTCGTCCGCGACGCGGCGACGCTCGAAGTTTTTGAAAAAGTGGACACGCTGATCGTCGATAAAACCGGAACGCTGACCCAAGGAAAACCAAAGCTTATCAAGATGTTGCCCGTCGGCGGTTTTGGCGAAGCCGCGATATTGTTTTTGGCCGCGAGCCTTGAGCGGGGGAGCGAACATCCGTTGGCCGAGGCCATCGTGGGAGCTGCGCGGGACAAGAAAATAGGGCTGGTTGAGACCAAGGATTTTCAATCCGTCACCGGCAAAGGCGTCACCGGAATCGTCGACGGCAAAAAGGTCGCGCTTGGCAACGCCGCCTTGTTGCTGTCGCTGGGCATCGGCGCCGACGAGCTTGAGGCAACCGCGCAGCCTTTCCGCGCCGAAGGGCAGACGGCGATGCTGCTGGCCGTGGACGGGCAGGCGGCGGGCGTCATTGTCGTCGCCGATCCCGTCAAGCCGACGACGGCGGAAGCCTTGAATGCTTTGAAAGCCGAAGGCCTGCGCATCATCATGCTGACGGGCGATAATCAGGCGACGGCGCAGGCGGTGGCGCGCAAGCTCGGCATCGACGAGTTCGAAGCCGGCGTTTTGCCTGTGCGCAAGGCCGATGTCGTCCAAAAACTGCGGCAGGAAGGCCGCAAAGTCGCCATGACGGGCGACGGCATCAACGACGCGCCGGCATTGGCTATGGCCGACGTGGGCATCGCCATGGGCAACGGGACGGACATCGCGATGGAAAGCGCGGGGATAACGTTGGTGAAGGGCGATTTGACGGGTATCGTCCGCGCCCGCCGCCTGAGCGTTGCCGTGATGCGCAACATTCGGCAGAATTTGTTTTTCGCGTTTGTTTATAACACGCTTGGCATTCCCGTGGCGGCGGGGGGTTTGTATCCGTTCTTCGGCATACTTCTCAGTCCCATTATCGCCAGCGCGGCGATGGCGTTTAGTTCGGTGTCGGTCATCACAAATTCGCTACGGCTTAGAATCGTGAAGCTTTAGGAAAAAACTTTCGCGTGAAGCTGGGCTTCCGCCTACGCCAAGGCTTTGGCGGACGAGGCAAATTGGCTTTTCTCGATTTTTGATGCTCACGTACCACAAGAGTACGCTCCGCTCAAAAATCTCGAAAATCACAATTTTCGCCTCAGCTTGACGCGAAAGATCTAGAATCGAATAACTTGGAGCAAACTGATAGAAAACCCTAAGAGGGGGATAGCGGTTACATCTCTACCGCGTCCGCTTCGAAAACCGTGAAGCCGTCGTGCTCATGGGTTGGCGTTTGTAGCCATACGATCTTGTATTTTTTCCCGTTGTGTTCAAAATGTCGTTCGTTTTCGGGAAGATCCACGATAAGTGTAGCAAATTCGCGGCTTTTGATTGCCCTTGGCTGCCCATTTTTGTGTAATTTAGTGCGAATTTTCAAGAAGAACCTCAGGTTAACAGAAAGACAAAACAGTGTTATTTTTCGTAGATGGTATCACAGGCGGAGGGATTCAATGTCCGAAATGAAAAAACTTTCTGGTGAAGAAATCTTTGCCAATATGACAAATCACAATATTAAACTTCTCGAAGATGGAACCGATGATACAGATTTTAGCCCAAGAACAGTGCGCGTGTGTACCGTGTATACAAGAGAAGATGTTGCTTTGTTGGTATTTCAAGTTGGAAAAGTTCAGAGCCAGTTATCGGGAATTCAAACCACATTATACATTATAGCTATTATGGGGTTGGTAGCTTTGATTCGTCTGTGGTTGTTTTTGGGCGTTTAACTTATGCGTGGGAAAAGATTGGTTTTCCAGTGAGTTGACGAAGAACTTAAAAACGTTGATGCCCATCACGCTGTGTCCGGTGCGCTCTCTGCGTTATCCGCGGCCCCTCTCAGGGCAAAGGTCGTGGGGCCGAAGCGGATCCGGTTGTTCCGTACTGCAGTCGAGGCGGGGTAATTTTTAGCGCTTATTTCCCACAGCACTTCTTGTACTTCTTGTCTGACCCGCAGGGGCAGGGGTCGTTGCGGCCTGCTTGAGTCGCGCAAACCGCGGGCGCGGGTTTTACCGCGTCCACATAATACCAGCGGCCGTCGACGTGCTTGAAAAAGCTGTTTTCAAAATGCCGCATTTCTTTTCCGTTTTGCTTAAAGCGCGCGGCGAATTCCACCGTTCCTTCCGCGTCGCCTTCCTTGCCGCCCTTGGTCGAAAGAATCTGAAGCCCCAGCCATTCGCTGCCGTACGACCATTCCTTGGCCGCGTTTTTGTCGTATCCCTTCCGGCTTTCAGGCAGAAGCGTTTCTTCAAGATAATCCATCTGATGCACTACATAGGCCGCATAGCGCGAGCGCATAAGGGCTTCCGCCGTCGGCGCGGGTTTTGTGCCCGAAAGATACGGCTGGCAGCACGCTTCAAAAGGAAGTCCCGATGAGCAGTAACAGGGGAGGGCATTTGTTGTTGGCATGTTTTATGTGTCTCTTGTTTTAGAAAAAAATTCAATCTGGATACCGGCTTTCGCCGGTATGACGGGCTGGATATATCAACCCGAATCCTCAAGCCTTACCGATAGCTACTCCTCGTTCGGATTTCTGCCGAAAATTTCGCGTTTGCCCGTCGCGCTGGCGGGGCCGATGAGGCCTTCGCGCTCCATGCGCTCGACCAAATTCGCGGCCTTGTTGTAGCCGATCTGTAATTGCCTTTGGATATAGCTGGTCGAAGCCTTGCGCTCGCGCAGCACGATGTCCACGGCCTTGTCGTACAATTCGTCGCCCGAATTGCCCATGCCGAACATGTCGCCGCCGTCGCCGCCAATCGCCGTGCCGTCGTCTTCGGTGACTTCGTCCAGATATTCCGGCTCGCCCTGCGCACGCAGGAATTTCACGATCTGTTCGACCTCGTCGTCGCGCACAAACGGCCCGTGCACGCGCGTGATGCGTCCGCCGCCCGCCATAAACAACATGTCGCCTTGGCCCAGCAGCTGCTCCGCCCCCTGTTCGCCCAAAATCGTGCGGCTGTCGATTTTGGAGGTGACCTGAAAGCTGATGCGCGTCGGGAAGTTCGCCTTGATCGTGCCCGTAATAACGTCCACCGACGGCCTTTGCGTCGCCATGACGATGTGGATGCCGGCAGCGCGCGCCATTTGCGCCAAACGCTGGATGGCGGCTTCGATTTCCTTGCCCGCGACCATCATCAAATCCGCCATTTCGTCGACGATGACGACGATAAAGGGAAGTTCGGTCAGGTCGAGGGGTTGTTCTTCGTATATCGGCTTGCCTGTCTCGCGGTCGAAGCCCGTCTGCACGGTGCGCATCAGATTTTCGCCGTTCTTGGCCGCTTCGCGCAAACGCGAGTTGTAGCCGTCGATGTTGCGCACGCCCAGCTTCGACATGGCGCGGTAACGCTCTTCCATCTCGCGCACCGTCCAGCGCAAGGCCATAATCGCTTTTTTCGGCTCGGTGACCACGGGCGCCAGCATGTGCGGAATGCCCTCGTAGACCGACAGTTCCAGCATCTTGGGGTCGATCATGATAAAGCGGCACTTCTGGGGAGGCAGGCGGTACAGAAGCGACAAAATCATCGTGTTGATGGCGACCGATTTGCCCGATCCCGTCGTGCCCGCGATCAGCAAGTGCGGCATCTTCGTCAGGTCGGTGATGATGGGCGTTCCGGCGATGTCCTTGCCCAGAACGAGCGGCAGGGCGGCCTTGGTTTCGTGATAGGTGGTCGAGTTTAAAAGCTCGCGCAGATAGACCGTTTCGCGCTTGGCGTTCGGCATTTCGATGCCGATGACGTTGCGCCCCGGCACGATGGCGACGCGGACCGAAACGACGCTCATGTTGCGCGCGATGTCGTCGGCCAGCGAAATCACGCGCGCCGCGCGCGTGCCCGGCGAAGGCTCAAGCTCGTACATCGTGACGACGGGGCCTTGGCTGATTTTCAGAATCTCGCCGACGACGCCGAAATCGTTCAATACGGTTTCGAGAATCTTGGCGTTTTTCTCAAGCGCGTCTTCGGAAACAATCGATGCCTGCTTCGCGGTTTCGGGCCAATGCAGAAACTCAAGCGGCGGCAGGGGGTAATCGGAGTCGGAATCGAGCGCCAGCCTCGCCTGCCGGGCCGTCGCCGCCGGACGCTTGATAAGCGGGGCTTTGGCGACCTTCTTGGCGGGCTTTTCGACGCGTTTTTCCTTGGCTTCGGGTTCTTCCTCTTCCTCGAAGAATTTTTCGTCGTCGTCGGCCAGAAAGTCTTCTTCCTCTTCGTCGTCAAGTTCGGCGCTTCTGCGGCGCAGCTTCCGCCACAAAAGGCGAATGGCCCTGAAGGCGCGTTCCGCCGCCATCGCCGCAAATTTATGGACGATCTGCGCGATGAATTGCCATTCGTCCAGCGTCAAGGCGCAGGACAGATAACCGGCGATAATCGTAAGGACCGAAAACGAAAGCGTCAGCAAGACGTCGCCCCACGCAAACGGGACAAGGCTTACGAAATACGTTCCGATGACTTTGCCGAACGCGCCGTCAAGTGGCATTGCCGCAGGAGTCGGCTGCAAAACGCCCATGGCGATGCTTGCCGTTAGCATGGCGCCGAGCGTCGCAAGCATTCTCCAGCCCAGCAATTCAACGCCTTCGTTCGCCGCGATGCGCCAGCCCCACGTCGCAATGACCAAGGGCAGGACAAAACCGCCGATGCCGAAAAACTGCCACAAGATATCGGCAGTATAGGCTCCGACAAGACCGAGGAAATTATGAATGGCCGCCGTCGACAGGCCCGCGGCCGCCGTGTTGAACGAGGGATCGTGCGGCGCGTAGGAAATCAGCGACAGGGCGATGGCAAACGCAAGCGCGATGACAACTCCGCCCCAGACGACGCGCACGATGCGCGCCAGACCCTCGTAAAGAGAGTCCGGAAGCAATGATGCCTTGCGGCTGCGCGAGCGAATGTAAGGCCTGACCATGTGTCGTCCTAGCGAGAATCAGCTAGATAAGGGTTTAGGCTCAGATAGTTAAGAAAAAGTCTAATTCCAGCCGAACCGGCGGATAAACCAATTCTTAACGATAAGCGCCAGAACCAAATACAGGCATATAATCGACGCCACGACCGGCCAGAACGTCCACGGAAGGGGTATCAAACCAAGGCCCCGCGCAAAAGACGAGAACGGCAGCGCAATGCCTGCCGCGCATATCACAAGGGTCGTTATGATAAGGGGCCAGCTCGCGCGGCTCTGGATAAACGGAATTTTGTTCGTCCGGATGATGTGGATGATCAGCGTCTGCGTCAAAATCGATTCGACGAACCACGCCGTCTGGAACAACGGCGCCATTTCGACCGTGTTCGCGCCAAAGCCGAAATACATGACGGCGAAAGTGGCATAATCGAAGATCGAGCTGATGGGACCGACAAAAATCATAAAGCGCGCGATATGCCCGATGTCCCATTTGCGGGGTTCCGTCAGATAGTCTTCGTCGACGTTGTCCGTCGGAATGGCCGTTTGCGAAAAATCGTAAAGCAGGTTGTTCGTCAACACCTGCACGGGAAGCATCGGCAAAAACGGCAACAGCGCGCTTGCGCCAAGGACGCTAAACATATTGCCGAAGTTCGAGCTTGCGCCCATTTTGATGTACTTCGAGATGTTTCCAAAAATCTTGCGGCCTTCAAGGACGCCTTCTTCAAGAACCATCAGGCTTTTTTCAAGCAAGATGATGTCGGCGGATTCTTTCGCGATATCGGCTGCCGTATCGACGGAAATGCCGACGTCTGCCGCTTTCAGCGCGGGGCCGTCGTTGATGCCGTCGCCTAAGAACCCGACGACGTGCCCGTTGCGGTGCAAGGCCGCAATGACGCGCGCTTTTTGCGCGGGCGAAAGCTTCGAGAAAAGCGTGGTTTGCTCGACTTTTTGATCCAGAACGTCGTCCGGCATATCGTCGAGGTCGTTGCCCAGAAGCTCGCCTTCGATTCGTAAATTCACGTCCCTGCAAATGCGGCGTGCGACGATATCGTTGTCGCCCGTCAGAATTTTGACCTTGATGCCATGGCCTTCCAACGCCGCGAGCGCGGGCGCCGCGCTTTCCTTGGGCGGGTCGAGGAAGGCGACGAAGCCGAGCAGAGTCATGTCGCCTTCGTCCTTGACGCCGTACACCGTCTGATCCGGCGGCATGTCTTTGTGCGCGACCGCGATGACGCGGAAGCCGTCCTCGTTCAATTCCTTCACCAGTTGCAGCGTATGGGCCCTGTGCGCGGGGGTCATATCGAAAGGCTTGTCGTTAAGTTCGCCCCGGCTGCAGCTGCCCATAACTTCCTCAACCGCGCCTTTGCAGATTAAAACGTGCTGCTTTACGGTATTGTCCGAAACAACCACCGACATGCGTCTGCGGACAAAATCGAAAGGAATCTCGTCGATTTTTGTGAAAGCCTGATCGTCAATATGCAGGTCCTGCCTCACGTCCACATGCGCCAAAACCGCGACGTCCAGAAGGTTTTTAAGCCCTGATTGGTAATAGCTGTTCAGATAGGCGTAGCGCAGGACCGTGTCGCATTCTTCGCCCTCAAGATTGACGTGCCGCTTCATAATAACTTTGTCTTGCGTCAGCGTGCCCGTCTTGTCGGTGCACAGAACGTCCATCGCTCCGAAATTCTGAATCGAATTCAGCCGCTTGACGATGACCTTCTTCCTCGACATCGCCAGAGCGCCCTTGCTCAGGTTTACGGTCACGAGCATCGGCAACATTTCGGGCGTCAGGCCGACGGCGACCGACATGGCGAAGATGAACGCTTCCGTCCAATTGTGCTTGGTGTAGCCGTTGATGACGAAAACCAACGGCACCATCACCATCATGAAGCGGATCATCAGCCATGTGAAGCGGTTAACCCCTTTTTCGAAGTTCGTCATGACATGGCGGCCGATGATCGACCGCGCCAGCGAACCGAAATAAGTCTGGGATCCCGTCGCGACGACGACCGCCTTGGCCGTGCCGCTCGTCACATGGCTTCCCATGAAGGCGATGTTGGAAAGGTCGAGGAAATTCTTGGTCGGCGCGCCCACGAGGGTCGGGAATTTCTCGACGGGCATCGCTTCGCCGGTCAATGGCGCCTGGTTCAAGAACAGGTC
This sequence comes from uncultured Rhodospirillaceae bacterium, assembly GCA_964594935.1. Taxonomy (GTDB): domain Bacteria; phylum Pseudomonadota; class Alphaproteobacteria; order UBA9219; family UBA9219; genus CAIXLI01. The sequence continues at coordinate 16,514 of CAZQOE010000015.1, forward strand.
GCGCGCCGAAAGGATGCGCACGTCCGCCGGAATAATATCGCCTGCCGAAAGCCAGACGATATCGCCCGGCACCAAATCGACAATCGGCATTTCAAGCCGCGTGGATTTTCGGGAATCGAAACCGGTCGTTTTGGGCTCTGCGGATTCTTCTTCTTCGGGCGCCGTCTGCCGCAGGACCGAAGCCGTCGTGCTGACCATCGCGCGCAGCTTTTCTGCGGCGTTGTTCGACCGGCTTTCCTGAACGAAGGATAAAATGACGCTGAGCGCGACCATGGCCGAGACGATGCCGCCCGATTCGTAATCCCCCAGAAACACG
>CAZQOE010000016.1:0-16694 GCA_964594935.1 uncultured Rhodospirillaceae bacterium
GTCGTCGAAGAAGCGATGAAGCTTATCAGCGACAGCGGCTGCAAAGCGGCGCGCCGTTTGCGTCTGTATCGCCTTGCTTACGGGCGTGCGGGCAGCGAGACCAATTTGGCCGTTAAAGATGTGCGGCAAGTTGCCGAACAGTATTTGGAAAAAACTAAAATATCCCTTGTATGGCCCGATAACTTGCAAGACACGGGACTTGGGGAACGGCGGGGCTTTTTCAAGACGCTTCTCAACATCATTGTTCTTGGGGAAGAAGCGCTCGCTTACGGTGGCGTTATCACCTTGGGCACCATTAAAACGGAAGACGGTAAGGACGGTTGCCGCGCCGAGGTCGTCGGCCGCAACGCTTCGTTAAACCTGAAGATTCAGGAAGCTTTGGAAGGCTCTGTGTCAATTGAGGAATTATCTCCGCGAAACATCCAAGCCTATGTGACGGGGAGATTTGCGGAGCAATTCTGTTTCAAGCTATCTCACGACCATTCGATACCCGATCGCCTTGATTTGATTCTAACCTTAACTAAGGATGAATCCTGTATGCAAGACGTAAAGGTTTCTTAAAGACTTGGCTTTCAAGATGCTCTGGGGAAGGAGTCCTCGCCGTGTTTGTCGATGTTCTTCTTCTGGAGGGAGTGGCTTCTTATGGATGATCTTCTCAAAGACTTTTTGACCGAAACTTCAGAGAACCTTTCGACCCTCGACGTCGAATTGGTGAAGTTGGAGCAGAATCCGAACGATCCCGATCTGATCAGCAGCATTTTCCGCCTTGTTCATACGATCAAGGGAACCTGCGGCTTTTTGGGCTTGCCACGCCTTGAGCATTTGGCGCATGCGGGTGAAAACGTTCTGGGCAAATTTCGCGATCGCGAGCTTGAGGTTAATGCCACCGCCGTCGATCTTATTTTGGCGTCCATCGATAGAATTAAGTTCCTTTTAGGCTATCTTGAACAGAACGAAAAAGAATGTCCCGACGGCGACGATGAAGATCTTATCGCTTCGCTTAACGCGATGGCGGGGGGGGCGGGTCCCAAATCTCCGACCGTTGCGCCTATGACGGCTCCTCCGGCTCCCGAAAAGCCCGTCGAGGCGGTTCCTCCGGTGGCACCTGCCGCGCCTGTGCCCGATGAATTCGGCTTTGTTCCCGTTCCGGCGGGAAATATTGCTGCTTTGGAGGCCAATATGGCTTCGGCGAAGAAGGATGCTCCTGCGCCTGCCGCCAAACCTGCGCCTGAAGCCAAGCCCGTCAATGCCGTCGTGAAGAAAAGCGAAGAGCAGGGAAACAAGGCTGCAGCGGGGACCTCCGTCGCCGACCAATCAATCCGCGTCAACGTCGATCAGCTTGAAACGCTGATGACGACGGTCAGCGAATTGGTTTTGACCCGCAATCAGTTGTTGCAGATTTTGCGCAGCGAGAAAGACAGCGCTTTTGCCACGCCGTTGCAGCGTTTGAATCAAGTTACGTCCGAGTTGCAGGAAGGCGTGATGAAAACGCGCATGCAGCCGATCGGCAACGCGTGGGCAAAGCTGCCGCGCATCGTTCGCGATCTGGCGCACGAACTGAATAAAAAGATCGATCTGCAAATGCTTGGCGCGGAAACCGAGCTTGATCGGCAGGTGTTGGAACTGATCAAGGATCCTCTGACCCACATGGTGCGTAATTCCGCCGATCATGGCATCGAAGTACCGGCCGATCGCGCGCGCGCGGGCAAGCCGGAAACCGGAGTCATTACCCTTAACGCCTATCATGAAGGCGGCCATATCATCATTGAGATCGTCGATGACGGTAAAGGACTTCCGGTCGACAAGATTCGTTCCAAGATTTTAGAGAAGGGTTTGGCGACCGAGGGCGAACTTGCTTCGATGACGGAACAGCAGATTATGCAGTATATCTTTAAGGCCGGATTCTCGACGGCTGAGAAGGTTACGTCCGTTTCGGGCCGCGGCGTCGGCATGGATGTCGTCCGGACCAACGTCGAGCGCATCGGCGGCACGATTGATTTCAAGTCGGTCGTTGGAAAAGGATCGTCGTTCTCGATCAAGATTCCTTTGACCCTCGCCATCGTTTCGGCCCTGATTGTGGAATGCGCCAAGGAGCGCTTCGCCATTCCCCAAATCAGCGTCGTCGAATTGGTCAAGGCTTCTCCGACAAGCGAACATCGCGTCGAGCTTATTAACAAGACTCCCGTGCTTCGGTTGCGCAACCGCTTGCTTCCTTTGGTTTCCTTGCGCAAGACGCTTAAGCTTGGAGAAGAGGACATCAAGGCTAATGGCGATGCCTTTATCGTCGTTATTCAGATCGGAAGCGCGACGCTGGGCGTCATTGTTGATCGGGTGTTCGATACCGAGGAAATTGTCGTCAAACCCGTCGCGCCGATTTTACGCAGCATCGATGTGTTCTCGGGCAATACCATTCTGGGCGACGGCAGCGTCATTATGATTCTCGACCTTAACGCTCTTGTTTCTCATGCCGGCAATGTCAGCAGCCATGAAACTCATGCCCAAGCGGCAGCTTCCGTCCAGACTACGCGCGGTGGAAGCTCCCAGTCGTTGCTTTTGTTCCGAGCGGGAGACGGCGCCCAGAAGGCCGTTCCGCTGTCGCTTGTCGCGCGTCTTGAGGAAATCGACCGCAAGACCATCGAATTTTCGGAAGGCGTTCCGATGGTTCAATATCGTGGCAAATTAATGCCCCTTATTCCTGTGGCCGCAGGCGCTCAAATTCCCAAAGAGGGCAGACAGGCGGTTCTTGTCTTCGCGGACAGGGACAGGCACATGGGACTGATGGTCGACGAAATTCTGGATATTGTCGAAGAACGCCTGCAGGTCGATCTGTCGGGAAAACGCCAAGGAACGTTGGGCACGTCGATAATTTCGGGCAAGGCGACGGATGTTATCGACGCCGCTTTCTATCTCTCACAGGCTTTCCAGAACTGGTTCGGGGAAAACGACGGCACATTCGGGGGCGAGAGCCTTCGCCGCGTTCTTTTGGTGGACGACAGTCCTTTCTTCCGCAACCTGTTGACTCCTCTTCTGACCGTCGCCGGATTTGACGTTACGGCCGTCGAGACTGCTGACGCGGCATTGAAACTTCAGGAGGAAGGCGTGGCTTTCGACGCCATCGTCAGCGATATCGAGATGCCTGGCATGAACGGATTTGACTTCGTTTCGACATTGCGCGGCAGCGACAGCAAGTGGAGTAAGCTTCCGATTTTTGCCATGTCGTCGCATGCGACGCCGCGCGATCTTGAGCGGGGCCGTTTGGCCGGATTTACCGATTACGTTGCCAAATTTAATCGTGAGGGGTTGCTTAACGCTCTGCACGAGACCTTAAAGCAGGGGGATACTCATCATGAGTAATTTGCCGGTTTCTTCGTCTTCAACGTCGTTGACGACCGTCGGCGACGCGGCGCAGGGCATGTTTGTGACGATGACGGTCGCCAACCAGCTATTCGGCATTCCCGTTCTGAAAGTGCAGGATGTTCTGGGGCCGCAGCGCATCGCGCACGTGCCTTTGGCTCCTTCCGAAGTTTTGGGATCGCTTAATTTGCGCGGGCGCATTGTGACGGCTGTCGATGTCAGAACCCGCATGGGGCTTCCCTCTCTTGACGACAAGGAACAGAGCATGAGCGTCGTTGTCGAACATGACGACGAGCTTTACAGCCTTGTCGTCGATAAGGTCGGCGAGGTCATGAGTCTGCCTTCGGTAGATTTTGAAAGAAATCCTTCGACTCTCGATCCTCGCTGGCAGGATATTTCAAATGGCATTTATCGGTTGCAGGGCACGTTATTGGTCGTTCTGGATGTCGCTCGGCTTTTGCGTCTGGATCAGATACGGACCGCCGCATAGGGCTTAGGCTTAATAAGACGGGAGAGGAAAGGGGGTGAAAAATGAAGACATGCCTTATTGTTGACGACAGCCGCGTTATTCGGAAGGTCGCGCGCCAGATTTTTGAAGCGATCGGATATACATGCGAAGAAGCGGAAGATGGGCAGAAAGCCTTGGATGCTTGTAAACATGCGCTGCCGAACTTTGTCCTTCTTGACTGGAATATGCCGGTTATGAACGGGCTCGAGTTTCTATTGGCTTTGCGCAAGATGCCTGGTGGCGATGTCCCAAGTGTTGTTTTTTGTTCGACGGAAAATGATCTTGCCCATATTCAGGAAGCTCTGGGCGCCGGAGCTAACGAATATATTATGAAGCCTTTTGATGCCGATATTATTAAAGGCAAGCTTGAACAGCTGGGTTTGGTCTGAAATTTGGGAAGCGTGATGGTTCTTGATCCTTCTTCACCCGCTAAAGCGACATCTTCCGCCGCATCCCCCGTGCGTGTAATGATTGTCGACGATTCTTTGGTTATTCGGGGGTTTATCGGTCGCGCGTTAAGCAACGATCCGGCGTTTAAGGTCGTGGCGACTGCCTGCAACGGCCAAAAGGCGATTGAGGTGTTACGCGATACGTCCGCCGACGTTATCATCCTTGATATCGAAATGCCCGTGATGGACGGGCTGACGGCCATCCCAAAATTGAAAGAGATCGATCCTGCGGTGCAGATTGTGATGGCATCGACATTGACGCAGAGAAACGCAGAAATAAGCATCAAGGCGTTATCGTTGGGTGCAACCGATTATTTGCCCAAGCCGTCCGCCCATGAAATGGCCGTTCCGGGCGAGTTTCAGCGTGATTTAAGGGAAAAGGTCAGGGCGCTCGGCGTCATTGCTTGGAAGAACAATGTTCGTCAAACACGGCAAAAATATGGGGCGGAGGGTGCACCAGCGCTTGCGCCTGTCGAGAGAAAACAGATATCGTTGAGGCCGATGCCTCATTTAAAACCGGAGATTATCGCCATCGGTTCTTCGACGGGCGGGCCTCAGGCGCTTTTCGAAGTCGTTAAAGCCATGGGAACAGCCTTGCCGCAACCTGTTGTCATTACCCAGCATATGCCGCCGTCTTTTACGACGATTTTGGCCACGCATATCAACAGGCAGTCCGGAGTTGAGTGTGTGGAGGCAACGGACGGTGAGGTGCTTCGTGCCGGTAAATACTATGTCGCACCCGGCGATTTCCATATGTTGATCGTCAAAAAACCGGAAGGGCCTACGGTTCATCTGGTGAAGGATCCTCCGGAAAACTATTGTCGCCCCTCTGTCGATCCTATGTTGCGTTCGCTTGTCGGAGTTTACGGCGGCCGTATTCTTGTCGTCATTTTGACGGGGATGGGACAAGACGGGAAGACCGGCGCCGAGGCCATTGTCGCGGCCGGAGGCGCCGTCGTTGCCCAGGACGAGGCGACAAGCGTCGTTTGGGGCATGCCCGGCGCCGTCGCCATGGCGGGGCTATGTTCCGCCATCGCTCCCGTCAATGAAATCGGATCCATCGTGAGGCAGATTGCAACGCAGAGAGCCGGCATAGCCGGAGGGAGCTCTGCATGAAGCCGGAAGATTTCGAACTCTTTTCCACGATTGTCAGGCAGAGGTCAGGCCTCGTGCTGACTCCTGAGAAAGCTTATCTTCTTGAATCGCGCCTTTTTCCTGTCGCGCGTAAGCATAGTATTAAGTCTCTTGAGGATATGGCCCAAGTCGTGCGCGCTAAGCGCGAAGAAACCCTTATGGCCGATATCACCGAGGCGATGACGACGAACGAGTCTTTCTTCTTTCGCGATAACAAGCCTTTTTCTGTTTTTCAAAAGAATATTTTGCCGCGCTTGCTTGCCTCGAGAGCGTACAAAAAACATATTCGCATATGGTCTGCCGCCGCTTCGAGCGGGCAGGAGGCTTATTCCCTTGCGATGATTTGTACCGAAGAAGCAGCCAAGCTTCAGGGATGGAAGGTCGATATTATCGGCACCGACCTTTCGCGCGAGATGATCGCGCGGGCAAAGGCGGGAATTTATTCTCAATTTGAAGTGCAACGCGGGCTTCCGGTAACGCACCTTGTAAAATATTTCCAGCAAATCGCCGGCGATAAGTGGCAGATCAAAGACAATATCCGGCAGATGGTCGAATTTCGCGAAGGCAACCTCTTGACTGATTTTGGCATCAGCGGATCATTTGATGTCGTGTACTGTCGTAACGTGTTGATTTATTTTGATTTACAGACAAAAACACGAGTGCTTTCGACCATCAGCCAGCTTATAAATCCGGATGGATTTTTGATCCTTGGCGGCGCCGAAACCGTTTTGGGCGTTTCCGATAAATTCAAGATCGCGTCCGGAGAGCACGGGCTCTATGTCCTGTCGGGCTATAACTATGAGCAGCAAGTAGCCTAGGGATTCTTTGCCAGATAATCCATAACGGCGGTTTTGATGCGCTCTTGCGGGTTTTCGGCCGCATCGGGATACGCGAACTTTTCGCCTGTCATTTTTTCGAATACCGAGACGTATGTTTCAGCCGTGGCAATGCGCACGTCGTCCGGAATCGACGGAATTTCGTCCTTGTAGGGGTCGCAATGTTCGACAAGCCAGCGGCGGACGACGTCTTTGTCGAGAGTCTCGGGAGCCTCTTCGTCGTTTAGCCGTTGTTGATACGTTTCGGCAATCCAGTAGCGGCTGCTGTCGGGCGTGTGGATTTCATCACCCAAGACAATCGTTCCGTCGGGTAATTGCCCGAATTCATATTTTGTGTCGGCGAGGATGAGCCCTCTTTTCAGGGCGATTTCCTGACCGCGGGCGAAAAGGGCCAACGCGTAGGAGCTAACCTTGTCCCATACGGCTTTGTCGAGGATGCCGTCGGCAACGATTTGACGGGGCGACAGAGGCGCATCGTGGTCGTTTGCCGCCGCCTTGGTGGTGGGCGTGATGATGGGGCGTTCGAGTTTTTGATTGTCGCGCATGCCGTCGGGAAATTTGACGCCGTACATTTCGCGTTTTCCGGCCTTGTACATTTTCAGGATGGAGGTTGCCGTTGATCCGGCCAGATAGCCGCGAACCACGAGTTCAACCGGCAGCATGTTGAGCTTTTTGCAGACGACTACGTTGGGGTCGGGGTATGCGATGACGTGGTTGGGGCAGATGTCTTTAGTTTTATCGAACCAATAGCGCGAAAGCTGGGTCAAAACCTGACCTTTGAGGGGGATCGTCGTTATTTGCCTATCGAACGCGCTAAGGCGGTCGGTCGCGATGATGATTTTGCGGTTGCCTGGCGCGTCGTAGGATTGGCGAACCTTGCCCTTATAGGGGGACGGCAGGGGAAGCGAAATATCGTCAACCGTTTTGGAAAGGAAACGTTCGATCATCGGAAAGGGCCTTAAAAAAGAGGGAAAACCTAAAAATTGCTAACACAAAAGGAAAGAACGGAAAAGCGTTCCTTAATTCAGGGAGCAGGATTTTAGGTTAGGCCTAGGCGCAGCCCGCGACGTCGATCATGGACGATGCCATGGCCTCGCTGGGACGCTTGCCGCCCCAGATAACTAGCTGAAACGCCGGATAAAAGCGTTCGCACTCCGTCAGGGCGATTTCGACTAGGTCTTCGAGAGATTCGATGCCCGGCGTGCGGCCGCCGCGCGTTAGCACCGTATAACGGAACAAGGGCATATTCTGATTCATATCCAGATTGAAGTGCCCGAGCCACATGCGGTCGTTGAGCATCGCGAGCAAATCATGAACGTCTTCGCGCTTGCCGTCCGGAACTTTCATGTCGAACTGGCACGAGAATTGAAGTGCGCCGATTTCCTTTTGCCACACAAAAAACATACGATAGTGGCACCAGCGCCCCGACAGCTCGACGATAAGCTCGTCGTCGTTTGTTCGGTCGAACAACCATTCATTTGCGGTAACGATTTCCTCAAGAATATCGAGAGGATTAGGAATGCTCTGTTGTTCGAGGGCAGTCTGAAACGACATGGGCGAACTCCGCTGTGAGGCCCAATTTGGTATCAAACATATGAGTCATGCCGCAAGAGTCTTGCGCGATTCTTTCGTGATACAGAAATGTGTCGTGCTTTTTGAGTCACAGGGCACGGTAACGAAACGATTCTTTTTGTGGCGCATCTAATTGATTCAAATGACTCGTAATTCCAACGTTTTTATTGCGCAAAACGAGTCAATTTCGTGCGCGGCGATTCTTGTTTGTTTTAACGGAAGGTAAATTTGCTTTTTTCTTCTTTACCGTCTTTTTCGCGCTTGACAGATTCAAAATTGATTCAATTTTCGAAACGCGCGCCGACAAGTCTTCCTGCATCACGCGGGCTTTGGCCAATATCGCAAAAGCGGCGTCGAATTCTTCCCGTTCGACGAGGTCGATGTCGCGCGCAAGGGATGCGGCCCGATTCTTTACGTGTGCTTTCAATTCATGGCGCGCATCGGCAAAAGGCGCCAAAACGTCTCCGATAAGGGAAAGGATGTCTGCAAGAGGGTTTTCTGAGGGCATAGGCGCTTTCAGGAGTTGGATTTATACGTTCCTGCCGAATTAGCACAAATTTTTGTGTAAAGAAATTTCATTCGCGGGTATCATCCCCCGATACAAAAAGCCTAGCTTTGTGGCCTGAATGACTTTTCCTGATATTAATCCTGTCGTTTTATCCATCGGCCCTTTGTCCGTGCGGTGGTACGCGCTTGCCTATCTGGCAGGGATTATCGCCGGATGGCGTTGGTGCATGGCGATGGCCGCGCGCGATCCGAGCGCACCGAAACCGGAATTTTTCGACGCATTTCTGAGTTGGGCGATACTTGGCGTCATTCTGGGCGGACGGCTGGGGTACATTTTTTTCTATGGATCCAGCGACTATTTGGCCCATCCTTTGGAGGCGCTCAAAGTGTGGCACGGCGGCATGTCGTTCCACGGAGGGATGCTGGGCGTCATCATCGCGGCCATAGTCTTTAAAAGGAAAAACAAGATTCCGTTTTTAGCGTTCTCGGATTTGCTGGCTTGCGTGGCGCCTATCGGACTTGGGCTTGGCAGGCTGGCCAATTTCGTCAACGGGGAGCTGTTCGGCAGGGCAACGGATGTGCCTTGGGGCGTCGTTTTTCCGCAAGGCGGCAACGTGTTGCGGCATCCGAGCCAGCTTTACGAAGCGGCAACTGAAGGGCTGTTGTTGCTGGTCATCATGTTTGTTTTGTCCCGACAGCCGAAAATACGCGCGAGGAGAGGCTTTTTATCGGGCGTTTTTTTAATTATGTACGGCGTCATGCGCTTTGGAATCGAGTTTTTTCGAGAGCCGGACCCCCAACTTGGATTCCTTTTTGCCGGCGCGACGATGGGGCAGATTTTGTGCGTGCCGATGGTGATTGCGGGGGCGATTATTATTGCGCGGTCGGGCAAGGAAAAAGCGCATGAACGCGCTTGAGAAAATTATTCGGGAGATTATCGCGGGGCAAGGCGCGATTTCGATGGCGGCTTATATGGAGCTTGCCTTGTTGCATCCGATGTACGGGTATTACCGGACGCGCGAACCTTTGGGGCGTGAGGGCGATTTTATTACGGCGCCCGAAGTCAGCCAGATGTTCGGCGAAATGGTTGGCGTCTGGTGCGCAGAGGCGTGGAGAGAGATGGGAAGGCCCGATCCTTTTGCCTTGGTCGAGTTTGGGCCAGGCCATGGCACGATGATGCTGGATATTTTGCGCTCGACCGCGAAGGTGAACGGATTTTTGGCGGCCAAGAAGCTGTATCTTGTCGATAGCAACGAAATATTGCGCAAAAAGCAGCAGGAAGCGCTTAAAGACAGCGCCCCGCAGTACGTCGACGACATAGGGCAAATTTCGCCGATGCCAGTACTTGCCGTTTCGAACGAGTTTTTTGACGCTTTTCCGGTGCGCCAGTTTGAAATGACGTTTCAAGGCTGGGCGGAGCGCATGGTGGTGGTTGAAGGAGATGCCCTGGTTGTTCGCTTGCGGCCTTTGGACGAGAAGGAAAACAACCTTATTCCTTCTTCTTTGCACAAGGCCTTGCCGGGAACGGTATTTGAATTTTCTCCCAAAGCCCAAATTCTTATGCGCGAGATTTCACGCCAGATCGTTTCGCGCAAAGGCGCGGTGCTGATGGTCGATTACGGTTATACGGTTTCTTCGGGTTCCGCCACCGTTCAGGCGGTTTCGCATCATGCGTCGGTGGGGATTTTCGAGCGTCCCGGCGAGGTCGATTTGACCGCGCACGTCGATTTTTGGGCTTTGGCCGAAGCGGCGCGACTGGGCGGGGCCAAGGTTTCCCCAGTTATCGGGCAGGGCGAGTTTTTGAAAAATTGCGGCATCGAAATTCGCGCCGATGCTCTTAAAAAGCGCGCAACCGAAAAGCAGGCGCAGGAAATCGATTCCGCGCTTCACCGGCTTGTCGATAACGCGCAGATGGGCAGCCTGTTTAAGGTGATGGAGATCAGGGCAAATTAAAAAATCGGTTCGTTTTGAAGCAATTTTGCCATTTGCTGGTCGGCGACGGTCCGCGTTTGGCCGATGCGGCGCGCGCGAATCATGGCGCGGACGGGCGAGCCAGGATTGTCGGGCTCCGTCATCATAAATTGAGTGAACAAGCCCGACGTCGAAAAAGCCTGATAGACGACGCACGTCAGTCCCGCCGCCAGAAGCAATAGGGCGCGGGGGCCGAGTTCCTGTTCCGCCAATTGCAAAAGGCCTTCGAGCGCTTCTTCCATGCTTCCGGCGTGCATCGTCGCCAGAACCGTATGGCCGGACGTCGCGGCGCGCAGCACCTGATTGGCGGCGTCGGGCGTGCGGATTTCGCCGACGGAAATATAGCGCGGGTGCCAACGCAAGGCGCGTTTCAACATGGCGCCCCAGTCCGACTCTTGCCGGATTTCGGTCTGATAGCAGTAGCCGTTTGTTCCGCAGCGGCCTTCCATGTCGTATTCGACGGGGTCTTCGAGCGTAAAACCTATTCCGCCGTAGGTTTCGAGATAGCGGAGCAAAAGCGAAGAAACGGTCGATGATTTGCCTTGGCCCGAAGCGCCGCAAACCAGAATGAGGCCGCTCCGGCGTCCCAAATCCTGCAGCACCGGCAAAAATTGAGGGATGATGCCCAGCTTTTCAAGTTGAAACGGGCGATCCCGAACGCGGCGCAGGGCGGCCCATATTTCGCCGCGCCCCGTTTCGAGCCGCGTTGCCCTGAGGCGTATGCCTTGGTAATCGATGGCCGCCTCAACGCCTGTGAAGTGATCGCGCAGGTAAGCGGCCAACGCGCCGGCGTCGGCGGAAAATTCTTTCGGCACATCGGCGTCGGGGAGTTGAATCTCGCCGCCGCGTCCCGCCCGAAAATGTGCGACGGCAGGGGCGTCCAGACGAACATAGATATCCATGAAATCCAGTTCGCTGAGCGGACGATCCGAGACGCTGATTGGCGAGGGTTGAAACATGAGCAGCCTAAAAAATGCTTAAACAATGCTGTATGTTAGCCTGTTCCTTTTCGCGTTTCCAGATTAAAGAAACCCCCTCACCTGCGAAAACTAAGGGCTTATTGCATAAGCCCAAGTTTTCGCTTCCTCTCCCGCAAGGGGAGAGGGAGAATTTATAGTTACTCCGTCTATATATTTCCGGCGGGGGAGGGAAAATAATTACAGGTTCTTGTTTTCTCAGCCAAATTATGTTGTTCTACAACCCCTTATTTCACGGAGGCACTATGTCCCATATCGTTTCGTTACATGGCCGCGAAATTCTCGATAGCCGCGGCAATCCCACGGTCGAAGTCGACGCCGTTTTGGAAAGCGGGGCGAAGGGGCGCGCCGCCGTGCCTTCGGGCGCATCGACCGGCATTCACGAAGCCGTCGAATTGCGCGACGGCGATCCGGCCCGTTTCGGGGGCAAGGGCGTGCTTCATGCCGTCGAGGCCGTCAACGAAGAGATTTCGGAAGCCGTTATCGGCTCGGAAGCAGGAGACCAGACCGCAATTGACGCGGCGATGATCGAATTGGACGGAACGCCCAACAAATCGCGCCTTGGCGCGAACGCCATTTTGGGCGTCAGCCTTGCTGTCGCCCGCGCCGCCGCGCAGGAAGCCAAGCTGCCGTTGTACCGGTATATCGGCGGCGTTTCGGCCAATTTGCTGCCCGTGCCGATGATGAACATCATCAACGGTGGCGTTCATGCCGACAATCCCATCGATATTCAGGAATTCATGATTGCGCCCATCGGAGCCGAGACGTGCGCGGACGCCATTCGTATGGGCTCGGAGATTTTTCATTCCTTGAAAAAACTTTTGAAGGAAGTGAACCACAACACGAACGTCGGCGACGAGGGCGGGTTTGCGCCCAATCTGGCCTCGACGGACGAGGCGCTTTCCCTGATTTTGCGCGCGTGCGAAAAGGCCGGTTATGCCCCCGGCGAGGACGTGATGCTGGCGCTCGATGCCGCCGCGTCGTCTTTTTACGAAGAAAAACGCTATCAATTGGCGGGCGAACGTAAAGTCTTTAATTCCGAACAGATGGTGCGCTACTACGCCGATCTTGTTTCGCGGTATCCCATATTCTCGATCGAAGACGGCATGGCCGAGGACGATTACGAAGGTTGGGAGATGTTGACCGAGGCATTGGGCGATAAAATACAGATCGTCGGCGACGACGTATTTGTCACTAATCCCGCGCGCATCGCCGACGGAATCGAACGTGGCCTCGCTAACGCCGTTCTTATTAAATTGAACCAGATCGGCACGCTGAGCGAAACGCTGGAAGCGATTGAAATGACGCATAAGGCGGGGTATCGCGCCGTCGTTTCGCATCGGTCGGGCGAAACCGAAGATCCCATTATCGCCGATTTGGCCGTCGCCACGAATTGCGGGCAGATCAAGACAGGGTCCGTGTCGCGCACCGACAGGTTGGCAAAGTACAACCAGCTTATTCGCATCGAAGAGGAGTTGGGACGCGCCGCGCGGTTTGGCGGCAATTCGATCCTGATGGGCTAAGCGATGGTTCCGCGCCGCACATGGCAAATGATCGTTTCGGTCATAGGCGCCTGCATCGTCGGCTATTTCCTTTACCACACAGTCGAAGGCGAGCGCGGTTGGGTCACCAAAGTGCATTTGCAGAACGAGACCGGCACGGCGGAAGAGACATTGGCCAAATTGCGTGAAGAGCGCGAGGCGCTTGAACGCCGCGTGAAGCTTATTCGCCCCGAAAGCATGGACCCAGATTTGCTGGATGAACAGGCTAGGAAGGTGTTGAATTACAGCAAGCCGAACGAGATTATTATTTTGACGCCGCCGGAAGAGAAGAAAGAAGTCGGGCCGAAGTAATATCTATTTTTTCTTCATCTTTGCGATGGTTTTGGTCGTGCTTTGGCCTTGGACGAGCTTGGCGAGGACGACTTTGCCGCCCCATGATTTGACTTCTTTCGCGCCAACCACTTTATCGACCGTGTAATCCGCGCCTTTCACAAGTACGTCGGGGCGGAAGGTCTTGATAAGCTTAAGCGGCGTGTCCTCGCCAAAAATCACGATGTTATCCACGTCCGCCAGAGAAGCCAGAACCGCGCTGCGCGCGGCTTCGTTTTGCACGGGCCGCGATTTGCCCTTCAGGCGCTTGACGGAAGCGTCGCTGTTAAGCCCGACGACGAGTTTGTCGCACGCGGCGCGCGACTGGCGGATGATAGAGATATGCCCCGGGTGCAGAAGGTCGAAGCAGCCGTTCGTGAAGCCGATCTTGAGCCCTTGCTTGCGCCAACGTTCCGCGATGTCGGCTATGGCCGCAAAACTGACAATTTTGTCTTCGGCCATTCGCGCTTCGCCTTGCAGAAATTCGCGGGCGATTTCGTCGCGCGTCACCGCCGCCGTGCCGACTTTGCCTACGACGATGGAACCGGCGGTGTTGGCGAGTTCCGCCGCTTCCGCCGCATCGAAGCCGGCGGTTAGAGCCAACGTCAAGGTCGCGATGACCGTATCGCCCGCGCCGGAAACGTCGAAAACCTCCCGCGCTTTGGTATGCAGATGCAAGGCGGATTTGTCTTTCCGCACCAAACAGACGCCTTCCGCGCCCAGTTTGACGAGGACGGCGCCGATGCCGAAGTCGCGGATAAGAAAGCGCGCTGCCGTTTCGGCGTCTGCGACGCTTGTTATCGGGCTGCCGACGGCTTCGGACAATTCCTTGCGGTTGGGGGTCAGGTATGTGGCCCCTTTGTACCGCGCGAAGTTGCGGCCTTTGGGATCGACAATGACGGTTTTTTTAGTTTTTTTCGCGAGGCGGATGACCTCGGCAATAATTTTGGGCGTCAGGACGCCTTTGATGTAATCCGAAAGAACAACGGCTTTCGCGCTTTTAATTGCCGCCGGAAGCTTGGCGAGGATTTGTTCTTCGATTTCTCCGGTTATCGGCTTGGCGCTTTCGCGGTCGGCACGAAGCAACTGCTGGCTTCCGGCGACATAACGCGTTTTTTGCGTCGTGGGACGCGAGGAATCGGAAATAAGCGTCGCCGTAACGCCGGACAATGCTTTGAACTCTTTGGCAAGGTCTTTGCCCGCTTGGTCGTTACCTGTGACCCCGATGATTTCGACAAGGCCGCCCAAGGCCGCGATGTTGCGCACGACGTTTCCGGCTCCGCCCAAAGACGCCGTGACGCGTTGTTCGTGGATGACGGGGATGGGGGCTTCGGGCGAGATGCGATCCACCTGTCCATAGACGTAGCGGTCGAGCATCAAATCGCCGATGCACAAAATGCGGTGGCCGACGAGTTTATCGAGGCGGAAGGCGAGGGTGGACATGGTGAATCCCCTATTGAAAACAATACTAATAGACCCGCTTGACTTAATTTTGACAAGGGCTTTGATAGAGGTGTTTTTTCGTGTTTTCAGGGGGTTTCTTTATGACGCGAGCGCTTGTATTTCCCGGTCAGGGCAGCCAGTCCATCGGTATGGGAAAGGCCTTGTTCGACGCTTTTGCCGAGGCCCGCGAGGTTTTTGAAGAAGTCGACGCGGTCTTGGGACAAAAATTAAGCAAATTGATGTTCGAGGGTTCCGAGGACGAGCTTAAACTCACCGAAAATACGCAACCCGCCTTGATGGCCGTCAGTTTGGCCGTTGTTCGCGTGCTGGATAAACAGGGCAAATTCAGCCTTCCCCGGGCGGCGCAGTTTGTGGCGGGGCATAGCCTCGGCGAATATGCGGCTTTGTGCGCCGCCGGAGCCTTTACGCTTGCCGACACCGCAAAGCTTTTAAGAAAACGGGGGCAGGCGATGCAGCAGGCCGTTCCTGCCGGAGTCGGCACGATGGCGGCGCTAATAGGCGTGGATATCGTCGCGGCGCAGGAAATTGCCGCCGCCGCCGCCCAAGGCGAAGTTTGCGTCGCCGCCAACGACAATGGCCCCGGGCAGGTCGTTATTAGCGGCCATGCAGCCGCCGTCGATCGCGCGATTGCGATTGCGGCTGAGCGCGGGTTTAAGCGCAGCGTCAAGCTGCCCGTCAGCGCTCCCTTTCATAGTCCGTTGATGCAACCCGCCGCAGATGTCATGCGCGCGGCTTTGGCGGAAGTGCAGATTAAGGCTCCCGTCGTTCCCGTCGTTGCCAATGTTACGGCAGAGGCCGTGACGGATCCGAACGTCATTCGAGATTTGCTGGTTAAACAAGTGACGGGTTCCGTGCGCTGGCGCGAATCCGTTTTGTTTATGAAGGCCAAGGGCGTGACGCAGTTGGTAGAATGCGGGGCCGGAAAGGTTTTAACCGGCATGGCCAAGCGCATTGATAAGGATATGACGGCTGTGTCGCTTTCGACGCCCGAGGATATCGAGACTTTTTTGAAGGTCCCGCAATGACGGAATTTCTGTCGGTTTATATGACTGCCGCGTCGCGCGAAGAGGCCGAGAAAATATCGCTCGCCCTTGTCGAAGAAAGTTTGGTCTCCTGCGCCAACATTTTCCCCGGCGTTTTGTCGATTTACAAATGGGAAGGCAAGACCGAACGCGCCAACGAGTGCGCGATTATCGCCAAGATCACGGCGGAGAGGTTTGATGCGTTGAAGGCGCGGGTAAAGGCGCTTCATTCGTATGAATGCCCGTGCATCGTCGCCATGCCGATTACGGCGGGGGACGAGAGGTTTTTGGAATGGGTAGAAAAAGGCCAAAGGATGCCCAAGGGACACCCTTTAGCTAAGAATGAAACATCATCTACTTCGGGTCGTGATTATGGCCGCAACCGCACCCGCAAACACGTCGACGTTCCGGCGTTTCGGGGGCCAAAACTTCTTCAAATTTTGTTCCGGCGTTGTTTAGTGAGTAAAATTTTCCGGCGACGATATGCTGGAACATGCCAGCCGCCGTCGGATAGTGCTTGGGATCTTGGGCTGCCAGCTTATTCACGGCCTTGATGTCGACCAGAAGCTGCTCGATAGCCATGGCTTGTTGCCTTTTCTGCGCGTCCGTTCCGACAAGCGAAATTCCCATGTTTTCGTAATGGGCCAATCCGTTTTTCTTGACTACGGCGACAAGATTCTTGCGTCTTTGTGCGTCATTGGCAAAAAAGTTTCCAAACCCGTCGCGAATGGCGTTTTCGCCGCCTTCCGCATTATGAAAGGTGTCGATTACGTTCATCTGGCCACAGCCGCTGTGTTGAACAAGGAGAACTTCCTTGATCCCGTAATGTTTCGACAGCTCTAGCCATTTTCCCGCAGCTTCGTCAACGTCGCCGCTGGCCCCCGTGATGAAGGCTCCCGGATTGGAGAACTTGAGAACTTGCCCGAGCGGCGTCGAAACAAGGCTTGTGTTAGCTATGGACGGAACAAGCCCCGTCGCCACGCCGAAATCCTGACGTGAATCCGAGCACATGCATACGCCATGCTTGGG
>CAZQOE010000017.1:0-10368 GCA_964594935.1 uncultured Rhodospirillaceae bacterium
CCTTGTGACAAAAGGCGTCGAAAAGGCCGTCGCCAAGCTGATGGACAACGTCACGGCTCAAATTAGCGAAAAGAGCCTTGGGAAAGCGGTTGACCGTTTTGCCTCGAACGAGATCATCAAGGAAAAAATCGTCAAGCGTCCTGTATTGCCCCCCGCCCTGACGGAACGCCTTGTGACGATGGTCGCGGACAACATGCGCGACTACCTTGTTCAACATCATCAGGTTTCGCCTACGGTGGCATTCGATATCGTTTTGCAAAGCCGCGAGCGGACTCTCGTTGGCCTGACGGGCCGGTCGAGCATCGACGATCTGGAAAAGATGATTGTCCAGATGCATGAGAATAAACGCCTGACGGCATCGATTATTCTCCGCGCGCTGTTTATGGGCGACATCTCCTTTTTCGAGATGTCGATTTCCGTCATGGCGAATATTCCGCTCGTCAACGCGCGCATCCTGATTCACGACGCGGGACAATTAGGACTAAAATCGCTTTATGAAAAGGCCGGCATGCCGATGGATTTCTTCCCGATGGTTCGCGGCGCGATTGACGTCCTACACGAAACGGAACTTGAGGGAGACTCCGACGACCGCATGCACTACCGCGCAACGGTCATCGAGCGCATTTTGACGAAATACGAAAATATGGACGACGAAAACGTCGATTATCTGCTCACGAAATTGGGAGACCTTCTCGGTACCGGAGCGTAAAACTCGGGGATATGTTTGAGCGCCGTTTTTTCAGACTATGGCCTGTCGTTTTTGGCTTAAGCCGAAAACAAACTTAACTTCGCTTTCATGGACTATAGTCCAATAATTTGCATTAAATTCAGACTATAGGCTTTGTAAAAGGTTTGAAATTCAGGCTATAGCCGTTGGCTTTTCGACGCGCCGCCCATTTACTTTCGGGCACAATCAATGCGATGAAAGTATATTATCGATTTAGTTTCGAGATAAAAAGTTTATGGACGGCCTCTGACTTCGACAACTCTGGGTGGAAAGTCGCCGCCATGTGAAGCCCCTCTTCGACGAGCGCGGGATTTCCGTTGTATCGCGCCAGCACTTTGACGCTGCATCCTATTCGCCGGATGATGGGGGCGCGAATAAAAACCGCCTCACACTTTTTTACGCCGACGCGTTTTATAAATTTTGTTTCGATTTCTATGTCGGCAATGCGACTTTCGTTCTGACGGCCATAAGCGTTGCGTTCGATGGTCATGTCCATTGCCGCAACGCTTTCCTGCGCGGGATTTGTAACTTCTTTCGCAAGAAGAATGGCACCCGCGCATGTTCCGAAGATCGGTTTTTCTTTCGCAAATTGTTTAAGAGCTTCCAACATGCCGTCGGCGCGCAGAAGCTTGAGCATCGTCGTGCTTTCTCCGCCCGGAAGGATAAAGCCGTCGACGGCGCCGAGGGCACGCGTATCGCGAACAAGCAAAGGCACGGCCCCTGCCCTTGCGACCGCCGCCTCATGCGCTGTGAAATCGCCCTGCAAAGCAAGGATGCCAATGGTTTTCATGATTGAGATTCCCAAAAATTAGCTTTTTGAACCTTTTTACGATTTCGCAGGTTGAGGCGAAAATTGTGATTTTTTTGATTTTTAAGCGGAGCGTACTCTAACGTACGTGAGCATCAAAAATCAAAAAAAGCCCGATTTGCAGCCCAACATGCGAGATCGGAAATGGTTCTACCAGCCGCGTTTCTGCATCAGTTCGGATTCCGGGATTTTCGCGATATCGAGTCCCGGCATCGCCTCGCCCAAGGCGCGGCTTGCCTCAAGCAATTTGGCGGGATTGTCGTAATCCTTGGCGGCTTGAACGATAGCCGACGCGCGCGCGACGGGATCGGAGGATTTAAAAATCCCCGAGCCGACGAAAACCGCTTGTGCGCCAAGCTGCATGACAAGCGCGGCGTCCGCAGGCGTCGCAATGCCGCCCGCCGAGAAATTCGGAACGGGCAAGGCGCCTTTTTTAGCGACCCATTCAATCAGTTTCAACGGCACGCGATATTCCTTGGCTTTTTTGGGTAACGCTTTTTTGCCAAGCGTCGCGAGTTCTTTCATCTGCTCCATGATGGCGCGCATATGGCGAACGGCTTCGACGACGTTGCCGGAACCGGCCTCGCCCTTCGTGCGTATCATCGCGGCGCCTTCGTTGATGCGGCGCAGGGCTTCGCCCAGATTACGCGCCCCGCAAACAAATGGCGTCTTGAAAACGGTTTTGTCGATGTGGTGTTCTTCGTCGGCGGGGGTCAGCACTTCGCTTTCGTCGATATAATCGACGCCCAGCGATTCCAGAATCCGCGCTTCCATAAAATGGCCGATCCGCGCTTTCGCCATAACGGGAATGGAAACCGTCTCCATGATTTTTTCGATGATTTTGATATTAGCCATGCGGGCCACGCCGCCGTCCTTGCGGATGTCCGAAGGCACGCGCTCGAGCGCCATCACGGCTACTGCTCCCGCGTCTTCGGCGATTTTGGCCTGTTCGGCGTTCGTCACGTCCATGATGACGCCGCCCTTGAGCATTTCTGCGAGACCGACCTTTAAACGAAACTCTTTGCTCGTGAATTCAAACATGCCGCTATGTCTCCTACGGGAAATCTCCGGCGCAAAACCGGACACGCGGCACTATAGGCAGGGTTTTTTACGCCCTGCAAGGGTTGCTTAGAGTTTAAAAAACGGCATTGGCGCGGCAAACCGCCTGCTTTTTGAATAAAGAGCGAACGAACAACCTTAAGCTAAGAACTCAGTATGTAGAGTTCAAAACAGCTAACCCCCTGTTACTCGGCTGGATGCATAAGCCGTTGACGTAACTTCCGCCAGCGCCATAACTACCGGAATAGTTTGTGTTATAGAAAAAGTAGCCGATCGAACAATACCACTCGCCGTTTCCGCAAAACGCCGAACCGGAGAAAGTATTGCGCTTTGTCCCGCCAGCGAGGGTAAATACGATTTCCGCGGTGAAAGGAATAGGCGCGGCGGCGCTTTGCGTTTCCGGAACGATAAACGAACGGGTTACAGTCTGCCTCGGGCTGGCGCTGCCGCTGACAAGAGGATTATCAATGGCAATGACAAATAAGGTTTTTGCCGGACATGCCTTTCCTGTCGACGGCGTCACGCACTGCGGAACGCCATTAATAACGCCGGTCATCACTTCGCCCGGATTAGGGCAAGAATAATTTTCGCCCTTGTGCCCGCAGGTTCGGGAGTTCTGCATTGAGGAACGCCGTTGACGATGCCGGTCATCACAAGAGCCACGTTCGGATTATTCACATTCGGCGGGCAAACGAGATTGTTGGCATTGCTTATCGCCTTCCATTGCGGGCTCGTCGGGCATAAAGTTGGATCGATGGTGCAATTGAGACAGGCGATGATGTTCTTATTATCGCCATCCATCACGGTTTTGCCGAGTTCGGCGGCGGCGCAAGACGCCCCGACGCAGACTCTGTGAGAAGCGCCGCCCGGAACGCACGGCGCGGCAAAGGCCGACGTCGAAATCGTCGCAAAAGCAAGCGCGGAACAAACGATAAAAGCTGAAAACCTCATCATCGAACCTCCGATGGAAAAAAAGAAAAACCTATATTATGATCCCCTGCGTCTCAATACTCCCAAAACCTACAGCGTAGACATCGGCGCGCATCTTGGAACGCCGTTGATAATGCTTGTTATCGCCTGCGGCTTGCCCAAGGCATCGTTAGGGCACATAAAATTACCGATCGTCAGAATGCTGGTCGACATCAGCTTCCATTTTTTGCCGGTAACACAGATAGTCTCCCCCGTACACACCAAGCAAGCGATGATGCTTTTTTTGTCGTCGCTCATCTTGGTTTCGCCGATACTGGCGCAAGCATCGCCAGGCATATTTGCCGCATTCGCGGCGCGCGGCATAAACATCCCAAAAACAAACGCGAAAAAAACGATGAAAGATAACGCGCGCACGGCACAACCTCCGACAAAAAGACGAGGCATTCAATCGTGTTCACAAGTATACATGCGCAGATATAACCATTTATTACTTTTTCAATCATTGTTTAAAGAGTAAAATTATACAGAAAAAACAACCTATTGCACGACAATAGAAATATACGCCAAAAGACGAATGCCCCGCAGAAGCCCCCTTCGAGGCGTTTTAAAGATTAACAAAACTTTACCTTGCCGTCTTTTTTTTCGTGGCCGTTGTTTTAACGGCAGTTGTTTTTTTAAGCTCGGGAATCTTTGCACCCGTCTTCTGTGCCGCCGCTTTTTTTAAAGCGGGTTTCTTTGCTTCCGGCTTTTTGGCAGCCGCCTTTTTCGTTTCCGTTTTTTTTACCTCGGATTTTTTCGTCAGCTCTTTCTTGACCAGAACAATGTCGGGCAATCCGCACGCCTTGTTGATGGCGCGATAGGCGGATAAAGCGCCCGTCAAGCTGAATTTGTCGGCAATCGTCGTCGCGCGGCCCCGCGCGGGAATGGCTGAAATTTGTGCGACGGATGAACTTCTTATGGCCGTTGCAATTTTATGATCGGTCATCGGGTCTCGCGCCCATGCGGTTTCCTTAACCGAGAAAAGATCAAAAGCGTCCTTGCCGATCTGCAAGGTAACGTCGTGCTTGGAATCAAGCGCCTCGCCGGCGCCGTAGCTGAAAACGTCGCTGCTCGCTTCGATAGGCCTATGCGTAACCATCAAATAAGACTTTCTGTTCTTTTTCTTATCCGTGGATTTGACGATCTTCGCCGTCACCATATAGCACACGGTTTGGATTCCTTCGTCATAGGCAAGCGCATGCCACGCGCCGAAAGTTCCAAGGCTTCTTTCCTTGCGCGCCTCGGCGGCTCCTATGGGCGCGGCAAAAAAACTCGCAAAGAGTGCGAGCAACACCGCGTATGTCAAACGTTCCTTCATATCGACGTCCCGTTGACGACCGGATTAATGATCGGCGCAAGCGCTTTTAGCATTTGCGACGACAAGGCGCTGGTAAAGGCATAGTCTTCGGCGTCTTCGCCCGCAACGTGCGCCGTAATTGTGCCGAAAAAGCGGTCGCCGATATAAAAAGCGAAAGTCCCCGTCCGATTGACGACACGCGACGATATCAAGCGCCCTCCTGCCGCGAATTCGTCGTACCGATGGTCGCCTGTTCCGGTTTTTCCGCCTGTCAGCAAAGGGTTACCCGCCGCATCGCGGTATACGTCTTTGGCTCGCTCAGCCGTGCCCAGGGCGACGACCTCGGCCATGGCCTTTTTTGCGACACGCGCGACCGTCGGCGACAAAACCTCCTGCGGCTCTGTATCAGGATTTAGCTTCATCAGCGTCTGGTACGGCGTATTCTCCGCGAATTCCAGAGCCTCGAACCGCTCTATGGGCTTTTTGACTCCGTCGGCAAGGATAATACCCACCAATTCCGCAAGCGCTCCGGGCCTGTCGGCCGAACTTCCGATGGCCGTGGCATATGAAGGAACAAGACGATCAAACGGATACCCGAGCCTCGCCCAGCGTTTGTGGATATGCGCAAAAGCATCTTCCTCGAGCATAATCCGGATGCGCATGTCCTGCGCATGTTTTTGTCCGGATTTGTAAAGCCACCCGTAACTGGCAACGCGCATCGGGCGGCTTATTTCCATCAGTTCGCGGTAGGACGCTTTCGGATAATTCTGCCACGCGCCGAGAAGCCATAACTCCATCGGATTTACGCCCGAAAGATACGCGCGGTCCTCAAGCGAGTATTTATCGGGAGCATAAGAGTCGTAAAGTTTTCTAAGTCTCGCGTCCGAAGCAACTGTTGCGCCCGCCTGCGCCTTCATAAACCAGACGTAGGTGGCAAAATCAGCCTTCTCCATCAGCGAACGAAACAAAACAGTCCGCGCCACGGGGCCTTTGTGCGCCCCTAAAACGACTTTCTCAAACCGCGCCTGAGGCTCAAGGCCGCTATATTTTGTGATATATCGGCTTAGGAAAACGCCGCCTTCTTGATCGGCAAAACGCTCCAGATACGAGCGCCGCGCAACGGCATCTTCGCCGCTTAACAACTCGTCCTTCGTTCGCGGCCCCTGCCCGATGGTATAATTCACGATGTCTCGCATCACGCGGACGAATGCGAGATTGACGGACTCGCGAAAAGCTTCGCGTACGCTGTAATTTTTAAAATCTTCCTTGCGCTCGAAATTATGAAAGGTATGCGCGCCTCCGCCGGTAAAAAACACTTCGCGCGCGTTCGCCGAATATTTGCGTTCAAGCGAAGCCTCGAGCATTTCCTCAAGTCCGGCGTCGGGACGCTTCCTTAACCACTTAATCGCCCATGAGGTCAGAACGTCGGGCGCATCGTGGGCCAAATCCGCAAGATCATCGGCTTCAAGCCCTGCATACCGGCGATGAAGTTCGGAAACAATTTCCAGATACGTAACAAGCGTGCGCAACTTGGCGGTCGAGCCGAGGTCGAGCTTCATGCCTTCGTTCATGTCGAAGGGCCCGTCGATGGTATCGGCTTGTAGCCTGATTTTATTGCTGGTTGCGCCCTGTTCGTAAAGAACGACGCTCCATTTGATTTTCGCGGGATCGTTATCGGGCTTTAGAAGGCGAAAACCGTAGAGCCCGTTGGCCTCCATGAATTTTTTGTCGCCCGTCTTTTTCAAAAATTCGACAAGCTTGCCCTGGGCTTCGCTGTCGAACGTCGTCTGCCCCTTAAGATCAAGCCTGTCCACTTCGTAAAGTTTTTTAACCCCAAGCAAATCCATCAAATGGGCGCGCAAGGCGTTGACGGCCTTTTGCTCGATGTAAGGCGGTTCGGGCGGTTGAGGCGCTTCCGGCAAAAAATTGAGCTTCGCAGCCTTCGTCGCGTCGCAAAGCGCCGCCGAAATAACGCCTGCGCCCTTAAGCCTGTCCAACGTCGCATCGATAAGCCCGTCCAGAGCCGCGCGATTGGTCTGCAGGTAATAACTGGGCCGACGCTGCGCCAAAATGAGCCCCAACGTCGCGCGATAGACGTGCGCCTTGGACCTCAAAAGTCCTTCGTTGTCCTCAAGCAAATTCAAGACGCCTGAGGTGGCATTCAGATCCATGCCGAACCACGCCCACAACCCGTCGCCGATGCTGTTAATCTCGCCAAAACTCGGGCGAGCCGATAACGGCGTACTGTTAAGGTAATCGAGAACGATTTTTTTTCGCGCCGCGCGCGCATCGGGCCCATCAAGATAAACGCGCATCGACGCCGAAATAATCTGCCTCAGTTTTTCGATGCCGCTTCCTGTTTTTCCCTGCGGCGAAAAACGGAATTTTTCAATCTGCGTCGCCAGAGTGCTGCCGCCACCGGAATTATAAGAAGGGATAAATACGCGAATAACTTGCCCGGACATCGCGTGAAGCAGCCGTCTCCACTCGATGACGGGGTTGCGGGTTAC
The DNA here is from genome assembly GCA_964594935.1 of uncultured Rhodospirillaceae bacterium. GTDB lineage: Bacteria > Pseudomonadota > Alphaproteobacteria > UBA9219 > UBA9219 > CAIXLI01. Next base: position 7,371 of record CAZQOE010000017.1, read on the forward strand.
CGCGCCATCGCCGAACAACCTGCGGTTTTCGATAAAAATCAGCGTCTTCACAAGAACCGGCGGAATGGCCTCGAAATCGGCAAATACATGGTTTGGATACGATGCCGCATAAATCTTCTCGCCCCTGCGATCGTACAACGTAAGCCCCGCAACGGTTTTGGGGCGATAAATGGGATAAATTCCCTGTTTAACGAGCTTGGAGTACGTGTCCGACGCGCGCATCTGCGCCTCGACGGAAAAACCATCGCCCTGCAGCGCCTTGATATAAAACGGCAGATAACTGTAACCCAGCCGTTCATTATACGGTCCCGCTTTTGGCGTGCGCAAAACAGGGTTCACGCCGGACTGCATCTGAAAAAAAATGCGCTGCCCGTAGGACGAAAAAATCGCAGCTTGTACGGGCGATGCGGTGATTTCGTTACAAACGATAAATTCGACGACAAGGCAAAGGCCAAAAACAATTGCCAGCGTCCGCATCCAGGTGTGCCCGCCCTTTTTCTGTCGGCGGTTTTTGGCGGCGGGTTTCTGCGCGGCCTTTTTTATGCTTGTAGAATGTCGCACAGTTTTTCAACCAGTTCGGCGCGCGGCACTTCGGTTTGCGTTTTGGCGATCATGTCCTTGATAAGGACGGAGCCCTTCGCCTGCTCGTTTCCGCCAAGCAAAAGGACGATGGGAATATTCGTTTTATCGGCATATTTGATTTGCTTGTCGAGTTTCGAGGGCTCAAGCCAGGTTTCGACGCGCACTCCTGCGGCGCGGAGTTCCGAAGCCAGCGCGAGATAGACGGAGCCAAGAGCAGGGTCAAGCTGCGCGATAAGAACCTGCGCGACAGGTGTCGCCTGCGGCAACAAGCCGCAAGAGTTGAGCTGATCGAACAGCCGTGTCAGGCCGATGGAAATGCCGACGCCGGGAAGCTGCGATTTTGTGTAATGGCTGGCGAGGTCGTCATACCGCCCGCCCGAACAGACGCTGCCGAATTCCGGATGCGCGTTAATAAGCGTCTCGTAAACCGTGCCCGTATAGTAATCGAGCCCCCGCGCGATGGCGAGATTAAGCCGCACGCGTTTTTCCGGCACGCCCAAAGCGCGCAAAGCTGCGACCATGTTGGCAATTTCCTCAAGGCCTTGCCTGAAAACGGGGTTATCGACGTTCAATTCTTTCAGCGCGGCCAAAATCTCGTCGTTCGTTCCCTTATGCGAAATAAGGCGCAACAAATCCTCGGCAGCCTTGCCCGAAAAACCCAACGTCGCCATGGCATCTTTCGCCTTGGCGGCGCCGATTTTGTCGATCTTGTCGATTTCGCGCAGAATCAACTTCTGCTTTTCTTCGTCCGCCACGCCCGCGCTTGCCAGAAGTCCGCGCAGGATTTTCCGGTTGCTGAAAGAGATCGTAAAGTCGCCGACCTTCAGCTCCTCGAAAATCTGCACGATAATGGCGGGTAATTCGGCGTCATACGCCGCGCCTAATTTATCTTTGCCGATAACATCGATGTCGCATTGATAAAATTCGCGGAAGCGGCCCTTCTGCGCCCGTTCGCCCCTGTATACGCGCTGCATCTGATAGCGCCGGAACGGAAAAGCCAAATCGCGTTCATGCTCTGCCACATACCGCGCCAGCGGCACGGTCAAATCGAAGCGCAGCGCCATGTCGGCCTCGTGGCCTTGTTGCACGTCTCCGGTCGATTGCACGAAATAAACCTGCTTTTCGGTCTCGCCGCCCGATTTGGTTAGCAGCACATCTTTCAATTCAAAAACCGGAGTCTCGATGGGCGTGAAGCCGAACCTTTCGAAACCGCGGCGAATGACGTCGAACATATGCTGGAAAATTCTCTGCTCGCGGGGAAGAAGCTCGAGCGTTCCTGAGGCGGTGCGTGGCGTGATCATTTGTTTTTCTATGGCGTGTTAAAGGTCGACCGATTATACAGCCTTGGAAACAAAATTCTTCCTGAATCTTAATAGGAAAATTGATGGATTTTCGGGTTTCTGGCCAACGCTTACGGCGTCAAGCGGTAGACAAAATCAATGTAATTAACGGCGTTTGCGCAAGCGCGAACCGCCCCGAGCAGGGGTGTCGCTGGCGGCACAACAAGCGGCACAGGCAACGCCAGCGCTGCACCGCCATTTATATGGACGGCAACAAGGCCCGGCTGCGTCACGGGGTTCGAGTTCCTCATAACCGCCTGAATGCAATTCGGCCGGTTAACAAGAGCTTCGACGGCAAACAAGGGAACATTCCCCTGCCCGCCAATAAAATCGCAATGTGTTTGAGCCGCCGTTGGCGCAGATCTCCACCCACAAACGTAAAACGACCTATGTGGGGTAGCACCAGCGTTAGGAACAGGGTGTGGCGTGACTTCTCCAAACGGTGAAACAACGACGGTCTCGAGACCTACTTGCTTCAATACATCGCCGGGGAAAATATTCATTCTCGCAAGATTCGGCATCATATTTGTAACAAGGGTGCTATCAAAAAAAGCCTTCCCCGCATAAATGCCGCGAACGCCATCAACGGTCGACGTGAGCAATTCGGCAAATTTCTGCTGCTTGACGCTGTTTCTCATATCGTTGGCCATGGCCCAGATTCCGCCGAGAAGAATGCCGACGATGCCAAGAACGATGGTCGATTCCGTAAGGCTGGCCCCGCGCATCAAGCGCCGCTTATGCATAAATTTTGGAATCATCGCGCCCTCCATCCGAATCTGCCTAGTCGAATAACTTACAAACTTAGGCTTTAGGATAAGTTAACGGGGGCTTGGCCTGATGCGGCTAATAGCCGTTAATAAGCAGGCTTTTCAGCGTCTTCATCTCTTCAAGCGCCCGGCCCGTGCCTAACGCGACGCAAGACAAAGGATCCTCGGCGACCGAAACCGGCAGGCCCGTCGCGTGGCGCAGAACGAGATCGAGATTGCGGAGCAAAGCGCCGCCGCCCGTTAAAACAATGCCCTTATCCACGATATCGGCGGCAAGTTCCGGCGCCGTGTTTTCAAGCGCGACTTTAA
>CAZQOE010000017.1:10378-16382 GCA_964594935.1 uncultured Rhodospirillaceae bacterium
ATGGCGCTGACTGGCTCGGCAAGGCTTTCGGCAACCTGACGTTCGGTGATGACGATTTCCTTGGGCACGCCGTTCATCAGATCGCGTCCCTTGATCTCGGTCGTGCGGCCTTCGCCGTCTTCGGGCGGACACGCCGAGCCGATTTCTTTCTTGATGCGCTCGGCGGTGCTCTCGCCGATAAGCAGGTTATGATAGCGGCGGATGTAGTTGATGACGGCTTCGTCAAGCTTGTCACCGCCGACGCGCACCGACCGCGAATAAACAATGCCGCCCAACGACAGCACAGCGACCTCGGTTGTGCCGCCGCCGATATCGACGACCATCGATCCTGTCGGCTCCGTCACCGGCAACCCGGCTCCTATGGCGGACGCCATCGGCTCTTCGATCAAAAACACGCGGCGCGCGCCTGCGGATTCCGCTGACTCTTGAATCGCGCGACGCTCGACAGCGGTTGATCCCGACGGCACGCAAATAATAATCTGCGGATTGGCGAAGCTTCTGCGGTTATGAACTTTGCGAATGAAATGCTTGATCATCTCTTCCGCGACTTCGAAGTCGGCGATGACGCCATCACGCAAGGGGCGAATGGCTTGAATGTTTCCGGGCGTGCGTCCCAACATCATTTTGGCTTCGTCGCCGACGGCAAGCACATGGCGCTTGCCTTTGCTGTGGGCAATGGCGACAACGGAAGGCTCGTTGAGCACAATTCCGCGGCCTTTAACGTAAACAAGCGTGTTCGCCGTACCGAGATCGATGCCCATGTCGGCAGAGAGAAGGCCTAACAGATTGGAAAACATAGAATATTACCTAAAGCGGGAAAGACTCACGACCAGCAGACTAGACAAACTTTCTGGCACCGTAACCCTTTTTTCGCAAGAGCAAACTTGAACGGCACTACCCATTTTTGTTTTCGTCCGGAAATTGGCGCAAACCACAAAGAAAGATGCGCCCCAAAATGGGTATCAAGCATTGGAAATGTTCATGATTAATAGGCGCAAATACTATCAATAAGCGCCGAAGAAAGTATTACGCCCGCTTGACTTCTAGTGCCTCAATATCGAAAAATCGACGCATAAAGCGTTGAGTCTCTCCCCTTTACAATGGAGGATAAAAAATGTCCGGTACGGAGTTTGCGTTTGAAATGGTCGCCTTAGCTTCGGACGATAGCACGACAAAATTGGCCATCGCGACGATAGAAGAAAATTACCTCGCTCACCCCGTGCTAAGCGACAGTGATCTTCGTTCGATGGAACAAGATATTAAATTGGAAAGAATTAAAGCCAGAAATAAAATCGGGATTGATCCTGGGCCCCTTCCCGTGAAAAACGCCATTCCCCCGGGCCCGGGCGATCGCCCTCAAAGAAAGACGCCAAGAAACTACGCGGACATCCGTAAAAATTTTGAGCCGCCGCGCCCTAGCGTTGTAAAAGCGATAGCGTCTTTTGTTGAAGTGCCGTCAGCTCGCTAATTCCTTTTTGAGCCAATTTCAACATCGCGTTGAACTGGACTTCTGAAAACGGCGCTTGTTCCGCCGTGCCTTGAATTTCGACGATACCGCCCTTCCCCGTCATGACGAAGTTAGCGTCGACTTCCGCGCCTGAATCTTCCATGTAATCAAGATCCAAAACGGGCTCGCCCTTATATATGCCGCAAGACACGGCCGCAACCGGCGCAAGCAACGGGTTCGCCGCCAGTTTTCCCGTCTTCATCAAAAAACGGCACGCGAAGCCCAAAGCGATATAACCGCCCGTAATCGACGCTGTTCTTGTTCCGCCGTCGGCTTGCAGAACGTCGCAATCGATCTTGATCTGAATTTCGCCAAGAATTTTTCTATCCACCACGGCGCGCAAACTCCGCCCGATGAGGCGCTGGATTTCCTGCGTCCGTCCCGATTGTTTTCCCTTGGCGGCTTCGCGATCGGTTCGCTCCATCGTCGCGCGCGGCAACATGCCGTATTCGGCCGTGACCCAGCCCAAGCCCGTGTTGCGCAGAAAAGGCGGAACTTTTTCGTCGATGCTCGCGGTGCAAAGCACATGCGTGTCGCCGAATTTTACAAGGCATGACCCTTCGGCGTATTTGGAGACGCCCGCTTCGAAAGAAACAGGACGCATCTGGTCGGAGGAACGATTGAGCGAGCGCATGGAAAGGCCTGACAAGGGATTGCGATGGCTCTCCATTAGGCGCGATAGCATAAAAAATCAAGAAAAGCCGGATTTAGGGCTCGACAGTTAAACAGCTCTGCCCGCGCTGGTTCAAATAGGTGCAGAGCTTCTCCGCCGTGCGCTGATCAAGCGCCATCAGGCGCGCGCGATACATGACGGCGCCCCCGCCGGCCGATACTTTCTGGACTTGCGGTTCCGGCGTATAGGACAGGCCGGTTATGCTGGAAACAAGCGACGATAAAGCCTGCCTGCCGACATCGGGGTTGCTGTACGCGCCGATTTGAATGCCCCACGTCCCGCCGCCTGCGGGCGTTTCGCGGCGCGACGCTCGATAAGAAATCTTCTCCCGTTCCGCAGGAACGCGGAGCTCGGCCGTGCGAGCGCCGCTTTTCATAACGGGCGCAGCAAGCTTCGCAGGAAGTTCTATTTCCTCGCTGTCACCATCGCTGTCGTCGCTATCGCCTTGGCCGCGCATGGAAGAAATGCGCTGCAAGCGCGCATCGTTTTTCATGTCGGCGAAAGACTGGTCGAGCAGCAGGGCCATCTGGTTGTCGCGCTTCGTGGCGGAACGTCCCCCGAACACAACAGCAACTAAACGCGTATCGCCGCGCTTGACGGAAGAAACGAGGTTGAATCCTGAAGAACGGATGTATCCGGTCTTGATGCCGTCCATGCCGTCGTAACGGTTCATTAGATGATTGTGGTTGCGATAATACCCGCCGGCATATCTGAAGCCTTCGCGGCTGAAATACGGATAATATTCGGGATAATGATTGATGAGCGCCGCCCCGAGAATAGCCATATCTCGGGCCGTCGTAACTTGATAGGGGTCGGGCAAGCCCGATGCGTTGCGAAATCGGGTCTTCGACATGCCAAGCGAGCGCGCCTGCTGGGTCATAATGTTGGCAAAAGCGCTCTCGCTCCCTGCCAAACCTTCGGCCAAAACAACGGCGGCATCGTTAGCGGACTCTGTGACGATGCCAAGAATGACGTCTTCGACGCGGATGCGCTGTCCGATGCGCAATCCAAGCTTGGACGGCGCCTGATACGCGGCGTTCGAAGACACATAAAGGTGCTGATCAAGATCGAGACGTCCTGTGTCGAGCGCCTGAAACGCGATGTAAAGAGTCATCATCTTGGTAAGCGACGCAGGATGGCGCAGGTTTTCGGAATCCGTTTCATGAACGATCTGCCCCGTCTCGGCGTCGATGACGATATCGGCGTAGGCGGCGTTTCTATCGACGGCCGCATGGTGATGGCGGGTACGGTAATGAACGCGATGACGGGTTTTAGCGTCCGCGTCCGAAGCTCCGAAAATTACTGTCAAAACAGCAACTAGCGCCACTACCTTACTGAATCTCATGTCAAACCGTCGCGTCACAGGGTTGATTCGATGGGGACTTCTAAAAAACCCTCATCCAGAACAGAAAGCAAGACTCTTTTTTCCCAAACAGACACCGGACACTCTTGATTATTGTATCAATCAATCGTTAATTAAATCTAACCTGGGGCGATGTCTCTTGAACCCCGCTTAAACAAGGAGAATTCGGCCATGAATAGAAACATTTGTCCGTGCGAAAGAATTGTTCGCATCCTTGGAGGCCTTGCGATTGCCTCGTTGGCTTTCTGGGGTCCGCAAAATTCGTGGTTTCTTTTGGGATTGATACCGGCGGTTTTCGGGGCGTTCGGCTGGTGCCCGCTATATCTATGGCTCGGAATCAACAGAGCCGAGTCCTGCAAGACGTCCTGCTGCTGCAAGAAAAAAGAAAACTAAGTCCAAGCGCTTTCAGTTACGGCTTTTTTATCGGCAGCCAGGACTTTGCTGAGCAGCATAATAAGTTCATGCAACTGATCCCACGGCATCTTGCGTCCGGGATAGCGTTTTGACATAGCATCCCAGCAATAAATTGCATGGCCGATTTTGCCGAGGCTGTTGCCAAGCGTGCAATAAGCCTTGCTGCTGTTCTGGAGAAATTTCAGGAAGTCGGCGGAGCCGGTGCGAAGCTTGAACATCTTTTCGTAGCTGTTTTGGTACTCGGCCAAAACGTCCTCGGCGGCCTGCCATTCTTCCTGAAGGCGAACTTTGATCGTCTCGACCATTTCCTTGAGTTCCGCGCGTTCCTGCGCCGATAAGCCCGCAGCGGGAAGCTTGACCTCCTTAAGCCACGCCGACATATTGGCCATCGACTCGACGGTGCGCTCCTGTTCAAAACCGTAGAAGATAATGCCCTTCCACGCGGCGAACGTTTCAAGTTCATGCCCTTCCGGCAAACGAAAGGCCATAATCAAGGGTTTTAGAGCCACAAGATCGCGGCCTTCCCATATTTTTTCGACGAGTTTGCGCGCAACGTCGTCGGACGACAAAGCCTCCGGAAAAGCAGCCTTCGCCAAGGGCTCGAAGCCTTTCAAAATGAATTTTTCGATCTGATTCCACAATTCCATGCTGACCTCGAAATAATCGGGGTTCATCGGAATCTTCTCGTTGATGAAAACGTCCTTAAGCAAAAACGGATCGAGCGACGGCAGCCTGTCGAGCACGCGCATGATGCGCATATCGCCGTCCAGAAGCTCCTTGGGCAAAGCCCCCTCGCCGAAATTATTGACCAGCGCCGCTTCGACGTGCTTGTCGTGCAGAAAAACGGTTCGCCCGCCTTCGTAAATATCGTTTTCGTTAAAGGGCAGGTAGAGCTTTGTGCCGATGCCCATGGCGCGCGATTGTGGATCGGTATCCTTGATCAGGACAAGGTTATTAAGCGGCTTGCAAAAGAAAAAAGTCTTGGCTGCAGGATCTTTGGCAAGAATCCGTTTGGTCATGACGTTACAGTTCAGGACGCGCGGAGACCCGACATCAAGCATCGGTTTGAGGTATTCATGGGTCATGGAAGCGACAACAACCTCAGGAAAAAGGCAAAGGAAGCCTAGACCGGACAGGTTAAGAATTATCTATTAAGAAGAGGTTTACTTTCTGGGCAGCCGCTCGGCGATAAAGTCCATCAACGGCTGCGGCAAGGCGGCAAGAAGGCGGATGAAGGCGTACATCTGCCACGGAAAAGCGATGCGCGCGCGGTTTAAAGCCAAGCCTTTGCGGATAATCTGCGCCGCGCGTTCGGGGGACATCAAAAAAGGCATATCGAACGAATTGACTTCCGTCATGGGCGTTTTGATAAAGCCGGGGCAAATGACGTTAACCTCCACTCCATGAGGCGACATTTCGGCGCGAAGCCCTTCGCCGTAAATACGAACCGCGGCTTTGCTGGCGGCATAAGCGGATGATCCGGCAAATCCCCGAAAACCTGCCAGCGACGCGACGATGGCGATTTGCCCGCGCCGCCGCCGCATCATCAAAGATAGCGCCGGATGAATCGTATTAAAAACGCCAGTCACGTTTATGTCGAATATCGCCTTTGTCTGAGCCTCCATTTCATCGACTCGCGACGACGCGGCGGAAATCCCCGCGTTGGCGATAAGCAAATCAATGTCCGCCACGTCGTTGCGCTCGACAATCCAGGCGACCATGCCTTTCGAATCCGTTACGTCGCCCGCATGCACGGCGACTTCGGCTCCCCACGCCCGCGCCAACCCGGCAACGCGTTCAAGCCGATCGGCATTGCGTCCGTGCAGGGATAAAATGACGCCCATCGAGGCATAAGTAAGCGCAAGCGCCCCACCGATGCCGCTGGACGCGCCCGTAATCGCTATATGGCGGGGACTAAGCATGAAAAAGGGGTAGCAAAAAAACGAATAGTCCGCACGTCAAATTTTCTTCCCCGATTGCCGTTTGCCAATAAAAGTGCTTAAAGAGCAGCCATGCTTTCGACTCTGCCCTTCAATTTGATTCGCCG
>CAZQOE010000018.1:0-16111 GCA_964594935.1 uncultured Rhodospirillaceae bacterium
GCAACACAGCTGCAGCAGCGCTCATTGCCGCAATTGCGGAACAGAAAAGGACGAAAAAAGGCGGAAAAAAAGTTCTGCATCTTGTTATGCCTTCCGATCATGTCATTACCAATGAAGCGGCGTTCGTTAAGGCGCTTGAAGCAGCACGTCCCGCCGCGGAAGAAGGTAAAATTGTTCTTTTCGGGATCACCCCGTCGCGTCCCGACACCGGTTTCGGATATATCCTGTGTGGAGATAAGACGAAACGTACAGGCGTAAAGAAAATCGAGAAGTTCTGCGAAAAACCTGCCGAAAAAATCGCCATAGAGCTCATTAAGAAAGGCGCAGTCTGGAATAGCGGTATTTTCTTTTACGATCCCGCCGTTTTACTTAAAGAAGCGGCGCGCCTGATGCCGAACGACCTCGCCCTGTGCCGCAAAGCCCTCGATAAGGCGCATAAAGACTTTACGGGCATAAAGCTTGGCGAAAAGGAATACGCCAAGCTGGGAAACCAGCCTTTCGACCGCGCCATCATGGAAAAAACGGACAAAGGCGCCGTTGTTGTCTGCAAAATGGGGTGGAGCGATCTGGGATCGTGGGAAGCTCTGTGGCAAAACGAAAAGAAAGACAAAAAAGGCAACGCCGCCATTGGCCCCGTAGTCCTGCGTAACGCCAGGGGGTGTTACATCCGTTCCTACGGCCCTACAGTCGCCGCTATGGATGTCGAAGATTTAGCAATAGTCGCCATGAAGGATTCCGTCCTTATTGCGCCGCGCGCGCACTCGCAGGAAGTGCGCGAGCTGGTCGATGACGTCGGCTGCGCCAAGAAGAGCCTTGCGCTCGAGCATCCCCGCGTCCTGCGCCCGTGGGGTTCCTATGAAGGCATTGCGCAAGGCAGCCGCTTTCAGGTCAAACACATCATTGTTGCGCCCAAGCGTTCCCTGTCTTTGCAGATGCATCATCACAGGGCGGAACATTGGATTGTCGTCGCAGGCACGGCCGAAGTCCAATGCGGCGATACCAAGAAGATGGTCAGCCCGAACGAGTCCGTCTACATTCCCGTCGGCATGAAGCATCGCTTGAAAAACCCAGGCAAAGTCGATCTACAACTGATCGAAGTCCAATCGGGGGATTATCTGGGCGAAGACGATATTGTGCGGCTCGAAGACGTATACGGGCGAACCGGTAAAAACGCCTAAAACGCCGAAACAAGCCCGTCAAAGAACCTAATTGGTTAAAATTTACCAAGTTAGGGGCATCATCTTTCCTATTTTAACGAAAAAGTCCGCGTCCTGCTGCGAGGATAACTATTATTTTTGAAAGGAAATCACTATACTGCCGCCATTAACGGGTACCCAAAATTTTTGAGGATGTTATGAAGACTCTCTTTTTCGCGCTGGCGCTCTTATGCGCCACCCAGTCTTTTGTGCAACCTGCGGCTGCCGCAGAGTCGCCATATACAATTATTGCCGGAGACGTCCTGCACATCAGCGTCTGGAAAGAAGACGGCATGGATCGCGAAGTTCTCGTTCTTCCGGACGGAAGCATCACGTTTCCGCTCATTGGTACATTCAGAGTTCAAGGAGCGACGCCGGAAAGCGTACAAGCCTACATCAAGGAAAAGCTCAAGCAGCTCATTCCGGATGCCTCCGTGACGGTTTCAGTAAAAGCCGCTTCTGGGCACACCGTAAACGTCGTCGGTCAAGTTGAGAAACCGGGAGAATTCGTCGTGGGGCGCCGCATGACAGTACTGCAAGCGATAAGCCAAGCTGGCGGTCTAACTCCCTATGCGAACGAAAGCGGCATCATCGTCATTCGTCACAACGGAGGAACAGATCTCTCCATTCCGGTTCCCTATGACGCCCTCGTTTCGGGCAAGGAATTGGACAAGGATATCGCCTTAGAGCCGGGTGACGTTGTGGTCGTTCCGACGGCATCGTTATTTTAATCTTTTGAATCGGGTTTTTTACATGTCGCTTAAGAAACGTATTTTAATTTGCGAAATGTTTTTGACGGGTTTACTTGTCCTATCGGCGGGTCAAGCAACCGCCGAGGAAGTAATGACTGAAAAAGAGGACGCAACCAAAAAAGAGGACGCAAAATACGAGCCGACCCTGCAAGCCTCGATCAGCGAAACCCTGATGTGGTCGTCCAATCCCCTGCTCTCCATCGCAGGAAATACTTCTGTGTGGGGTTCGACGACTTCGCCGGAGCTTGTTTTTAGGAAAGCAACGCCTCTGTCCCAGATGAACATCGGCGTCAGAATTGACGAAAACATTTTCAACAAATCGTCCTTCAGTTCGACCGATGTGCACGAAGCGGCCATGCTTTCCAAAAGGAACCAGCGTTGGATGGCCACGTTGCAGCAGAGCATTGATTACGATACGACCAACACAAGCGAACCCACAAACTACGGGCTTCCCGCCGTCGTTGCGAGGCATACGGGCTTTTCTCTATCCCCAAGCATCGCTTTCAAACCTTCGGATACCGATACATACACAATTGGGGGTACCGCGACGGTATCAATGTACAACAAAAGCGTTTTTACGGATTACCGGACTCTTTCCGCCGACATGTCGTATAGCCACCGGTTTGACCCACTTAACACCGGCGTTATTTCGATGGAGGTTCAGCAATATAGAACAACGCAGAGTGGAGCCGTCAGCATCGATAGCTGGAGTCCAATCGTTGGCTGGGAAAGAACTTTTTCTTCGCGCCTTTCGGGCAATGTATCCGTTGGCGCACAGACAAGTCGCCAATACAATTATGGTGTGGCCGTCACACCATGGGAATGGCAGTACGTCTTTACCGGCAGCCTTTCGTACAAAGGAGATCAAGACAAGCTGGACGTTACGGTCTCGCGCGCGCAAGTCCCCTACGGCAATGGTACGGAAGCGCTTCAGACTTCTTTCTCTCTAAAAGGAAGCCACGACGTGACGCCCTCTTTTACCCTTAACTTCGGGGCTGATTATAGAATAGCCGAATACCAGACGTCCTCTGCCGGAAATTTAAAGTCTTTGGCCGGCGCACGCCTTGGCGTTGCTTATCACTTGACGGAAACGCTCGATCTGACTGCCGACTACAGCTACCGTTATGAGACGCTGACAAATGAGGCAAAAAAGCCGCAGGATAACGCTTTTATGGTCGGCCTCGTGTATAAGCCGAAAACATGGAATTTAACGCCGTAAAGGGCTTTTTTTGGGGAATATTTAGAGTTTTTGAGTGTTTCTTTAGGACTAAGGAAGAGACGATATGGAAGAACTGACACTTGTCGATTACTTTGCCATTCTTCGGCGCTGGAAAAAGATTTTCTGCGCAACGGTGATTCTGTTGCTGGTTCTGTCGGGAGCTTTTGCTCTTTCGTGGTCAAGATATCAATCGACGGCCACCATTCAAATCGAACAGCCAAAGATTTCGTCTCACGCGACAACGTCCGACGTTTCCGCATCTTCGGATGATATGGAACTGGCCAACAAGCGCATTAATGCCATCGAACAAAAGGTTCTGTCCATTTCCTCTCTGATTGAAGTTATTAGAAAATTTGATCTCTACGCGAGCGAACGGAAAAATACGCCCATAGCCAAGGTCGCGGAAAAAATGCGTTCAAGAATCTCTTTGGGGCTTATCAATAGTTCGCTAGCCAATTCATCCGCCGCGTTCATGTTAAGCTACAGATACAACGATCCTATTATCACGCAACAGGTTACGAATGAACTTGTCACGCGCTTCCTCGACGAGGATCTTAAAGAACAAAGCTCGGCATCCGAAGAAACGTCGTCGTTTCTTGCCGTTCAGATTGCGGCGCTTGAGGCATCGTTGTCCGAACAAGAAAAGAAGATCGCCGATTTTCAGAAAGAACATGGCGCGACCGGAAAAGAAAGCCTCTCCTTTAAGCAACAGATTATTACAAATCTTTCTCTTTATAAACAGACACTCAGCAGCCAGATCGCCATCAATCAAGGCACATTGAACTCGCTGCGCGCTCAGCTGGCCTATGTTGATCCATACGCGCGCGAGACAGGGAACGATAAGGCGCCGTTGACGCCACAAGCCCAACTGAAATCCCTCGAGTCCCAGTACGGGACGCTAACCGCCAAATACGGCCCTGAACATCCGGATGTCGTCAAGGCCCAACGCCAGATTGCCATGCTTAGGGCAAAATTGGGCTCAACTCCACAGAACGGCGGTTCCGAAACGACAACACAGGCGATTTCAAGGGGCGCAAGAGTTATCCCCGACGCCAACAATCCCGCTTATCTGCAAATCGTAGCACAACTTCATGCGGCCGAAGATCAATCCCGGTCTCTTATGGAGCAAACAAGAGAACTTCAGGCGCAGGAGAGATACTATCAAAAAGCGCTGGCCGATAATCCGGAAATCGAAAAAGAAATGGCGGCCCTTTCGCGCGATTATGATAACGCCCAGATGCGCTATCGAGAGTTGAAAGAAAAGAAGATGGTCGCGGACATGCGGGAACAGATGCAAAAAGACCGCACGGGACAACGTTTATCTCTGATTAATCCACCGGATATTCCTTTGGATACGCAGCCATCCCGCTTTGTAATGTTTATCTTCGGACTTTTGTTTTCGACCGCCGGCGGTTTTGCAAGCGTCATTGCAGCCCAGATATTGAGCCAACGCATGGTCGGCCTCCACTATCTGGAGACCGTCGTTGGCATCACGCCGATAGTTGCCATCCCGCACATTTACACGCGCGAAGAATGCAAACGTTCTTGGACATACCGGGCGGAATGTGCCATGCGTCCCCCGTTTGATTTCGTTATTAATTTGCTGAAGCCTTGTTACAAGCGTCTTATCGAACGCTGATGAACTGGAGAAACTAAATGGATCGGCTCGAAAAAGACTTTGAAAAATTCAGACAGCAACGCACTGCGGCGCAGACGGTGGCTGCGCATCAACAAAAGACAGGAGCATTAAGTGAAATCAAGCTGCCCCATGCCGCGCCCGCTTCCATTGCCAACACCATCAACGAAGATTTAATGGAGCGCAATCGGATTGTCGCGCACCGCACGCACAGTGCAGAGGCGGACATATACCGCCAATTAAGAACAAAAGTCCTTCAAATCATGAACGCTTCCGGCCATAAGACGCTGGCGATCACCAGCCCTTATTATGGCGACGGGAAAACCACGGTAGCGCTGAATCTCGGAATTAGTATCGCTTTCGATTTAAAACAGACTGTTTTGCTGGTTGATCTCGACCTGCGCAAACCGACCCTTCATAAGTACCTTGGTATTAAGCCGCGGGCAGGTCTAACCGATCATTTAATGCGAGGGACACCGTTGAACCAATGCCTTATGCGCCTACCGTTTAAACGTACCAGCCTGTTGCCCGTCAGAGCCGCTCTGGATCGCTCGTCGGAACTTTTGGGCTCGCCCAAAATGACTGATTTGGCAAAAGAACTGAAATCGCGCTATCCGGACCGGCTGATAATTTATGACATGCCTCCCGTCTTGGCACAGGACGATCCCATTGCTTTTCTTCCTCAAGTCGATGCCGTACTTGTCGTCGTCCGCGATGGAAGCACGCGCCCTTACGATATCAAGCGCTGCCTCGGCGCGCTTTCGAACGCAAACGTCATCGGCACCGTGCTGAATAATTGCTGGTGAATTGGAATACTATCCGGAAAAATAGTTTGAAGCCGGATGGAACGTCAAAGCCAAAACAGCCCGAGCGATGCGCAAGGGAACGGATTCACGCACGGCGATATAACGTGGCACCACGGATGCCGTGTATTGATTGGAGAAACGCGCAAACCCTTCGGCACTGATGCCCCCAAAATCAAAAATTCGTCCCTCTTTAGCCGTATCGACGATGGCTTGCCACACGAGCAGATTAATCGCGCCAACAGGCGCCCGCGGATCGCGACCGCACATGAGAAAATAATTGACGGCACGATCCCAGGCGCAAAAAATTGCCGCTTCGATGTCGCCATCTTTGTTTCTGGCCTCATAGATATGCCCGCGTTTGCGGTCGAGGGAAGCTTGGATAAGCCGTTCGCAAACAACAACATTCTTGTTGTTTTTAATTCCCCTGTTTTCAAAGCTGTCCCGATAAAAACGCATAAACGTTTTTGGATCATCCCCCAAAACGACGATAACCTTCCCCCGTGATGAGCGGATGAGATTTCTGGCCTTATCTCTCAAATTTTTCCAGATAATATCTTCCGTTTGAGGATGAATCTCATGAGTAAACTGGACAAGCGATCGAAAACCCGCCGTCTGAAAAGGGATGACATCGGTGACGCCGCGATGGCATTTGATATAAGTTGATGACGCCGCAGGCAATTGACGGATAAGCTCGAGCGTAATGTCCATCCGCCGCAAAAAACGCGAGTTTGGCTTTCCCTCGCCTTCAATGACCGCAGGGCCTAAAAAATAGGTTAGCGGCGGCATATTGACGCTGGTCCGTCCCATTTTTTTTGTCAAAAGATATGGCATTCGGCCAACCGTAACCCCGTTCTCAACAACCTCCACGACATCAGAACGGCCTTGAGTGGCAATTTCCAACCACCAAGGTTCGTGGAAAATCGTTGGCGTCAGGGGATCAACGCTAAAACTGCCCATAGGAACCACATCCAACATCTTGTATCCGCAGAAAAAAAACGATTATCGATAATACATAACATCCTTAAGAAATCGAAGGCGCACATATATAGCAACTATCCGGTGTCTCCGCGCCACAATAATAAGCAAAAAACCATCCGCAAAACATCTTCGCAAGCCCTTTTATACGCTTACGTATCGTCTTGACAATGTTTTCGGAAAGCGGTTAACCCTACACGTAACACTTTGTTTTCAGACGGCATTACTTGCTTACCTATTCATTTGCCCATAAACTGGCCCCATGATAAACGCGGCTCCCTTTTTAATGATTTCGAGGCACGACTATCGCAGCCGCCGAAGAGTAAACGTGCACTTTATCGCTCGAGAATTGGCTCGCGTAGGAAAAACACGTTTTTTTTCAAGTTCTTTTAGCCTGTTCGCGTGGGTAAAAAGAGACCAAAGACTTCCATTGCGTCATCGCACGAACCGCGTTGAAAATTTTGAAGGAGTCGACGCCTTTCTCTGGGAAACATTTTTTCACCCCTTCAAAATTCCCGCTCTCCTTCAGCCGATCATGGATATCTGTTTCAAGGCGTATGTGCGCAACGCGCCCGACACCTTGCGTCAATGGATTGCCGAAAGCAGAACCATATTTCTCGAATCCGGCGGATCGGAAATTTACTTCGACCTTATCAAGCAGATCAATCCGAGGGCCAAGGTCTATTACATTTGTTCCGATGCGCTGGGCCCCATTGGCTGTTCTGCCTATATCTGCAGGCAGCTGGCGCGCATCGCTCCCCTCTTTGACGCCATTTACGTTCCTTCAAAATTGCTGGCAAAGGAATTTTCTTCAGATTGCAAGGTATTCTATGTTCCTCACGGACTGGATTCGGAACTCTTCGAGACGCTTGCCCCGTCCCCCTACCGCAGCGGCGTAAATATCGTCTCTGTCGGAAACATGCTGTTTGATCCGACCTTTTTTAAAATCGCTTCGGCGGCCTTTCCGAACGTAAACTTTCACATTATCGGCGGCGGTAAAAAGGCCAAAAACCTTCACGCGCCAA
Organism: uncultured Rhodospirillaceae bacterium; assembly: GCA_964594935.1. Classification (GTDB taxonomy): domain Bacteria; phylum Pseudomonadota; class Alphaproteobacteria; order UBA9219; family UBA9219; genus CAIXLI01. Next base: position 7,610 of record CAZQOE010000018.1, read on the forward strand.
ACATTGTTATCTACGACGAGATGCCCTTTAAAGACACGCTCTCCTACATAAAATACGCGCAGGCAGGCGTCGCACCCTATGATGAACAGAAAGGGGCTCCCTACCTTGCGGACACGTCGATGAAACTTATGCAATACGAAGGCTTCGGTCTTCCGGCCTTATGTCCGACGATGATGGTTGGTAATCACAAATACCGCTTCGGCTATACATTGAACGATCCGGAGTCGGTCACCCGTGCCGTCAGCACCGCACTCGCCTGCGGGCGCTTCAAAGGCCCAAGCATGCTATCGTGGGATGAAGTTACCAAGCGTTTGCTGTCCCCCGAGGGCTATCCGGACACGGATTTAAACTAAGCCGTCCGCGCTCGCTCCGGCATTATTTTCTTTTCAATCGAACCGGCAAAACAATTTTCAAAAAACCGAGACCCCGCGATTGCCCCCGGACGCCGACCGGAACAAGAAGCAAGGGCATAAGCAATCCGGCAAGAACGCCCCCGATTATTTGCGTCGTTATTTCGATGATGCCAAACTTCAAAAATATAGCCCTAATTCCACCGGCGCAAATAACGTGAGCCAGATAAATCATCATGCTGTTCATGCCGACAAAAACGAAAAACTTGGACAAACGGGACTGACGAACGCTGTGAACTTCAAGGTTTGTAAAGAATTTATAGAGAGCGAGCACACACATGATAGAACTCGCAACGACAATGGCCGAAAACTGGAAATGCGGCTGCAGATTAAGCCAAACGGCGGTTGCAAACAAAGCCACGCAAAGCCAGCTGGCGACTTTGAACTTTTTCATCGGATCCTTTCCGAAGACGATCCCCAAGGCGAAATAAGGAAAGAAAATCAGCACTTGGACAAGGGGATTGTAATTCGAATTCAAGCCATCGTGGACATATTGGGGGAATATGGCCCTGAAAAGAAAACAGGCAATAAGGCTTCCCCAGAAAAGTCCCGTCGCTTTACGAAAACACGCCACCGCCCCCGCGAGAGCCATCGACAAAAACAGCGTGCTGAGAAACCAGAATTGCTGGCGCGGAGGAAACGGGGCCGTCAGAACGTCAAAAAAATCGATCTTTGTGTTGGCATGCCCTCCGGAAAAATATTGTACGGAAAACTGCAGATACGACCAGACAATAAGGGGGCAAATTAGCGCAAACGCCGCCTTCTTCATAATTCCGGCATAGCCGTCGCGTTTATAGTTATCGATAAAGAAAAGCCCCGACACATAAAAAAACAACGGCATATGGAAAAAGCCGACGCTGTCGGGAAGATAAAATATCCGGTCGACGTCGACCCAAAAAGCGTCGGCCACAACAACGCCGGACGTCATCAAACCGCGAAGAACATGCCCCAATACAACCAGCGTTATGCCGAAAGCCTTGGCGTAATCAGGAGCAAGTAAAACCAGGGTCTTCTTAGGCATAAAGAACTCGCTTCTTTTTTTCCTGTTTGGGTTGCATGGTCAGACATCCCGCAATAAGCCAGAGGGGCGCCGCGACTTTGATCGACAAAACGGCCCCGCCGATCATAAGGTTAAAGGCGATAAAAAACGCCACCGCTTGCGAAAACCTTTTTGATACGTCGTTCTGAAACGGCAAAATCTTCGTCAAAGCGTACCAAAAATAAGCCAACCCAAAGAGAGTCTGGGTATAAATGAGATAAGCGTATCCGCTGTCCCCTGTATCTATAATCTTTGAAATATTTCCTATAAGGAAGTCTTTGACGTTCATATGGGAAATCAAAGCGAAGGTATGAGCCATACGCCCCCTAAGGTCGTCGCTTGTCAGATTGACGGGTTCATTGGGATCGAAAAAAAGAATGGCCAACAGAATTAGAAGGAGGGGCATCGTAAAACGGAAACTGCGCGCCGGAAGCCGCGGGAAAAGCACATAACCCGGAATCATAAGAAGACAGATAGCGGTGCCTGTTCTCGTGCTATTGGCCACGATGATAAAGATAATCGAAATAACAAACAAAGAGCGGTCGAATTTTTTAAGGGATTTCCAGAAAACCATCGTAACCATGGCCAATATCATGGCGTAGTTGGCTAAAGAAACCTGTTCCAAAAAGATCGACGACAGCCGTCTCTGTCCGAACAAGCCAAAAGAAAAGCGCCCGGCGACGCCCAGAGAATTGCGAAACAAGCCCGACGAATCCGGCCAGTATTGTTCGACGCCCCTCGTGTTTGCATAATAAAAAGCGGGTTTAAAAAGCCACGCATAAAATCCGACGTAAAACCCTTCAAGCAGCATGACGGCTAGAACGACGAACGTAATATATCGAAACCCTTTAATAAGCTGGGCCGGCGAACATTGCGTGCCCATTAAAGTAAAGATGAATATGACAAGGACGTCCCGAATTGATTTGATATAGAAGACGCCGTTAGATAGGGAAACCAGAACAAAAAGACCGAAAAAGATGCATATTGCCGTCGTCATAAAGGAAAGGTGGGCCTTCATGGCGTAGAGCTTGTTAAATATAAAAACGCAAGCGGCGACGACGATCAGCATCTCGGCGGCCATAACCGGCGTCGCGTCAATCGGGGAAATATGCGCGTTTACAAAGGCAAGAAAAGCGTTATAGCCCATGGCACAGTAAAGGAGAAATACCGGCAACGCGCTTTTCGCGGGCGCGGAATCCCGTTTTTTGAATAAATTTCCATTTTCCCCGAATACTGCTGTTTTTTGTGACATGCTTTTCCGGCGGCTAAAAACCGATCATAGCTTTTTTCAGGACATTAACCTGCGGAAACTTTTTCGCATCGGGCGGATAGACGTTGAACATATAATCGCCGAACCACTCTGCCGCCGCCCAATAAGTCCAGCCGTACCAGACGTCGTTATTTTCGGACATATACTTAAGCGTTTGCTCCAGGGCTTCAAGGCAAACAGGATCTTTCGATGCCCCGAATTCCCCGAGAAAAGCCTTACGGCCCTTATGCCTCAACCAAGCCGTAAAATCCTCAAGCCGTTCTTTCCCGACTCCTGCGCTCACGCATAACGGATGCGTGCCCGACACATCCGCGTCAAAATAAATATGGGCTTCGTAGACGAAATTGTTCGCCGGATCTTTGATATCGCCAAGAGCCTCGGCATTGGATATCTTCCCGTTTTTCGACAACCAGACATGCGCCCCGGAATATCCCGATCCCGGAACCAGAATAAGCTGTTTGGCCCCCGTGTTGCGAATGGCAACAATCGCCGCCTGTGCGATAGGAGCCCACGCATCGGCATAGTGCTGATGGGGTTCGTTCATCAGGCCGAAGATCACATAGGGATTATCGCGGTACTTTGTGGCAAGCCGCGTCCATAAATCTAAAAATGCGGAAAGCGGGACCTCCGGCGAACCGATGACTTTGCTGTAATACATTCCATAATTATGGACATCCAGAATAATATGAATCTGCCGCGCCGACGCTTGGGCGACGAGCGCATCCAAAAACGCCAGTTCTTCGGGATTAAGAGGCTCGTTAAGCTTTGGCTGCATTCGTTCCCATAAAAAAGGAATTCTCAGAACGTTGGCCCCCATGCCGAGGTACATATCGACGTCGGTCGGCACGGGCCACTTATAGTGCTGCCCCTGAATGCCCGGTAACACCTGACCGCCGAATCCGGCCTGCGGCAAATTAACGCCGTGGAAAAAAACGCGTTTGGGCTCGACTGCGTTGCCATCAACGGTTACGAAAGCGCAAAAAAGAAGGCACACGCCCAGAATTTTAGAAAAATTTTTCATGATAGCGCCTCTTTCCTATGACAGGCCCGCCAGCCCTAATCGCAAGCTCATTAAGGTGCCCGCTTTACGCGGGCCGCCATAAAACACAGTGAGCGAGTGTATCAGGTCTTTCGGGCCCTGTTAATCTTCCTTTTATAGCCTTTTTTGCGCTCTTAAATAAGATATGACAAACATTGCACTTGCCAGCATCTGTCTTGAAAAGGTAAAAATTCGGACACGCTTTGTATCAAATGAAATTGCGATGTTAAACCCGTTCGCATTGCCTAAAAACAAGAATTTGTCGTATCGAAATCTTGACGGACTTCGCTTTCTCTTTGCATGCGCCGTTGTTGCTTTTCATTACAACCAATATTTGGCGGAGTATTTTCCTTTTTCCGAAGGCTATACCTCTAATATTTATTATATGGTCGACGCATTTTTTATTATTTCGGGAATTGTCATCTCTATGGTCTATGCCCATGGCTTCAAAAATTTGGTCGACTACAAACGTTTTCTATGTCTGCGCCTGGCGCGATTATACCCGCTTCATTTTCTGACCTTGGCTTTTTATGTGGCCTTAGGCCTTTTGTACTACGCCGGATATATCCATGTCGTGAATCCGGCTAAATACGATTTCAGGGATCTTCTACCCAACCTATTGTTGATTCACGCATGGGGTTTTGCCCGCAATTTTTCGTTTAATTATGTTAGCTGGGCCATCAGCGCCGAATTTTTTTGCTATTTGTGTTTTCCTTTTGTTTTGTTCATTTTTAAAAAGACGAATGTATGGAAAGGAGCATTAGGCCTTATTATCCTCGGACTGGCGATGTATTGGGGCGTATACTATTTTCTGAAAACATTTCCACAATCACCCAACTACAATATTTCGTTTCTTCGAAACGCTCTTATCGGCTTCTCCTTTGGAAGTTACATATATCAGCACAGAACAATCTGGGGTTCCCGTCTTTCGGAGTTCTCCACACGCTTTTTGGCCAATTTTCTCCTGATTACAATGGCCGGAAGCCTTGTTTTAAGCGTTCCCGCACCACTGTGCCGCATCCTAGTCTATGCGACGGTCTGGGCGCTTTTTATTGCCGATGAAAAACGCATCGCGCTTTTACCTGCGCGGCCCTTATTCTCAAATCTTTCGGACTTGTCCTATTCCATCTATATGGTCCATACGATTGCGACGACCCTGATCGTTTCGTTTTTGTTTCCGACGATCTTCGGACGTAACGCGGAAATTCTTATCGCGTCTTTGGTCTTTTGCACGCTGGTAACCTTTGCTTTAGCAATTCTCAGCCTTAATGTCATTGAAACCCCTGCAAGGCAAAAATTGCGGAAAATAATAATGCGCCATTTTCCCTCCTAATCGGCCACCTTATTTCCAAGCCAATTCAGAAAATTCTTTCTATCTTCCCGCGCGGCTTTGTTCCATGCCTCGATATTTTCCAAAGATAAACGACGATATTTTTCTTTCCAGCCCTGCTGTTCCAGAACGGCAACAAGCATATCGACCGCTTTTTCAGCATCATCGACGGGCAAAAGACAGCCGCTTTCGCCCAAAACCTCGCGAAACACGGGAATATCAACAGCGGCGACAAGAAGCCCCCCATGCTGGACTTCCAGCAAAGGAAGCCCCAGACCCTCCTCTTTCGAGGTCGAAAGAAAGATGTCCGCTTTTTGAAGAACCTGCCGCGCCTCCTGCTCCGAACAAAAACCATGCAGCACGACGCCTTTGTCCTGTCTTAGCAAATCGGCATCGCCGCCCCACCCTACGCGCCCGATGATGTGCAATTCGACAGGCTGATGCAGGCGCCGCTCAAGATGCTCCCGAATTTTGGCGGCATAAGGAAAATTCTTTCGCGGCTCGACGGTACCGAGGCAAACAAGCTTTAAAATGTCTTCCTGTGCACTGGCTAAGGGAACAAGACCGAAGATGTTACCGACCGCGGGACGAAACAGGCGAATATCGGCATCCCCAAGCGCGTATTTTTTAAGCTCGTTTTGCGTATAGTGTGAATTAACAAAAAAAGTTTTGCACTTTTTGACCGCCATAATGAACGATGGGCGCAAATAGTACTTGGCCGTCGCGTTCAGGTCTTTGACGCGGTTAATGATGAACAAATCGTGAATGTAGGGAACGACACGATCCCGAAAAAATAGAGTCAGCAAGCAACTCGGCGGAAAACCGGGGCATAGCACGGCGCTTTCGGGATTAAACAATGCCGCCAAGGGAAGCTTGACCCATTGCGCGAAAACCATCCCAACCTTGTTTTTGGATCGAACATGGATGGTTCTAAATCCCTCAAGAGCTTTCTCGGAAAAAAGATTCAGGGAGACGCGCTCTATTCCCGTGATGGCACGATGAACATGCGAAAAATCAACAACAACGGTCACTCTTCTTTTCCCTTAATTACCCGAATAAAAATCGCTTTAAAAATCAACGTCGGAAATATTGCCATACATTTCGCATAACGCCTATATAAACGTGTCGGATTGCTCATCATACGCCAGAACCATTCCATATTTATGGCGCAAACCCATTTTGGGGCGCGTTTTTGCTTCCCCGCGATAAAATCAATACCGGCGCCTACGGAAACAAAACCGACGTTCGGCACAATCTCCCGACCCCGGGCCGCGAAGATCTCTTGCTTGGGCGCGCCGAGCGCAACAAAGCATACCGAAGCATTGCTATTCCTGATCTGTCTAAGGACTCTTCTAGCCTGCTGGGAATTCGGGTCGAACTCAAAGGGCGGCGAAAACGTATAAACAATCTTCAGTTCGGGAATTAGTGTACTCAGACGGATCTTCGCTTCCTTTAGCACATCATCTGTCGTTCCCACAATCGCTATGGAAAGACCTTTTTTTGCAGCTTCCTGCATAAGGGGCAGGACAAGTTCCGATCCTGCTGTCCGTTTGATTTTTCTGCCGGCAAGCTTTCCGAGCCACACGATAGGAAACCCGTCCGCAACGACGATGTCTTGTTTTTTATATGCTTGAAAAAATCCTTCGTCATGTTTCAGCTTAACGACGTGATCGAGGTTGAGCGTCGCCAAGGCGTAACCCTGATGTTTTTCCGCCAGCGAGCAAACGTGCTGCAAAACGTCTTGTTGATTAAAATAATTGATGTTGATGGCCCGCTCGGGGAGCGGATGCGGCAAAACAGGCGGATAAAAACAAATGTTTAAATCTTCGGCCCGGACTGACACTATGATCTCCCTCCCGCAAAAGGTGGTGACCGAAAAATATTCAGGATGTATCAAAGAGCTATCGGAACTTCAGAGAATCATATCGCGAACGAAACTACCAGACCTATCTATTACGGAATAGGCCTTTTCGTCTTTTCTATCAATAAGACGTTTCCGGCATATGAGGAGACGAGGAACGGATTTTTTTAACGAAGGAAAGAATCTTAACCATCTCGCGATACTGCACAAGGCAGCATGAGCCGAGATAGATGCCGCCGCCTAAAAACAGGGACAAAATTAGATCAAGCCAATTGCTGGCCGGATAAAAAGATGATTGATGAAAAAGAAAGAGCGCCGCAATCATTGCCATCACAGAAATCAATGGCTTACCAAGCTGCGCGATTGCTCCCAAAAGGTTAATGCCTATCCATCTATGGAAAAAGTAAAGATAAACCGCAACGGATATCCACATCCATATTGTTAAGGCTGTAGCGACTGCAACCAAGCCGCGGCTCAAAAAGACGGCGATGAGCACCAAGCTGACTGAAACAACAGGCACCCGAATCTTAATAAATGATCCAAGTTTGTTATGGGCGTGCAACGCCTCCTGCACCATGGCTGGAATGGAGTAAACGACACTACCGAAAATAAATAACTGTAGAATGGGTATGGAGTCTCTCCACTCTTCCCCGAAAAACAACGGAACGTAAAGGGGCGCCAAATAAATACCCAGCGCCAGTCCGGGGAATATAAGAAGTCCGACGCCGGCAAGGACTTTTTCCAAAATTTGCTTTTGCTCGTCGCGATCTTCCCGGATTTGCGCCAAAGACGGATAGAGAACCGAAAGAATCGAATCCATAAACATGTTCTGCAAAGCGAAGCGAAGCCGCGTCGCAAGGGCATAAAGACCAAGGGAATGAGGCCCCAGTACGCTTCCGATAAACAAGCGCGGCACTTGCTCTTCAAAAAAGGTAACAATGCCCGCCGCGATGTATTTGTAGCCTGGGCTTAAGCTTTCTTTCAGCAAGGCAAAATCGAACATGAAAGCCGGACGCCACTCCACGAAGTGCCACGCAATAACGCTCATCATCGTATAAAGAACGATTTGCTGGGCAACGATGGCGTAAGCGCCGTAACCATGCGCGGCCATCCAAATTCCTACGGCCCCGCTAAACAGGGAGGAATAGAGGGAACGCAACGCATAGGCTTTAAAATCCAAATTAACGAAAATAATTTTTGTGGGAATGACCGAGGAAGCCAACGAAATAAAGACAATGGAAAACCATTGCAGAAGGGGCGTCAACCGCGGCTCGTCCATAAACGCGGCTATGTATTTCGCCCCGGCCAAACATAAAAAAACCGAGACGATGCCTATCCCCATCAGGAACCAGAACAAAGAATTCAGCCGTCGATCGTCTTTGATGCGCAGGCTGATAATGCCGTCGGCAAGACCTAAAATAACCAGATTAGCGAGAGAAAACGCCACGAAGCAGATGCTGGCCAGACCATACTCTGCGGGGCCAATCATCCGCGCGACGAACATAAAGACAACGAAGGATATGCCTTGGTTGCCGATGTTTTCGATCATAGAC
>CAZQOE010000019.1:0-15491 GCA_964594935.1 uncultured Rhodospirillaceae bacterium
TGCAAAAGCGGCGCATCAGCCTCGGCATCAAGCAGTGCCTTGAAAATCCGTGGGCCCAGTTCCGCGAAGCGCATGCCATCGGCAGCACGCTTTCGGGCGAAATCCGCAATATCACCGAGTTCGGCCTTTTCGTGGGCTTGCCCGGCGATATCGACGGGATGCTGCATATGTCCGACCTTTCGTGGAGCGAACCCGGCGAAGAAGCCATCAAGAAGTACCAGAAGGGCCAGACCATCGAAGTCAAGGTTTTGGACATCGATTCTGAAAAGGAACGTATCAGCCTTGGCGTCAAGCAATTGAGCCAGGATCCGTTCGAGAGCATGCAGGTCAACTTCAAGAAGGGCGACATCGTGACCGGAACCGTCAGCGCGGTTCAGGAAAACGGCATCGAAGTGACGCTCGGCGACGCCGCAGGCGGATTTACCGGCTTTATCAAGCGCGGAGATCTGGCTCGCGACCGTTCCGAACAACGCACGGACCGTTTTGCCGTCGGCGAAAAAGTCGACGCCAAGATCACGAGCATCGAAAAGGGCAGCCGCAAGGTCGGCCTTTCGATCAAGGCTCGCGAAGTCGAAGAAGAAAAACAGGCGATGGCCGAATACGGATCGTCCGACTCAGGTGCAAGCCTGGGCGACATTCTGGGCGCCGCCATCAAGAAAGCCCAAAAGAAGGACGACAAGTAAACATTCTTGTATTCCTTTCAATAACAAGCCGCCGGAACGTGCGTTCCGGCGGTTTTGTTTTGGGAAAAACAATTTATCAAAGCGTCAAAGAAGCCCGTTTTTCCGTAACACGGCGGGTTTTCAGATATTTTAAGAAATCGCCGCGGTGCAAGGGGTGTTTTGCCTCTTCCTTCGCCCGCGCCTCGCCCGTGTGCATATCGTCGATGGCGAAGATTCGCGCGTGGCGCGCCGATATCGTCGCGGCCGCCAGATGGTTTAGGGTTTTCAAGTCGTCGTCCGTAAACGCGCCGTTTTTGCGCATCGCCGCGCCCTTGATGATGTTGTCGCGAAAAACCTGCGGCATGACCACAAGCCCGCTGTTAAGTGTGCTTTCCGGCGCGACCTTGCTGATGATTCTGACAAGGAAAGAGAGGCAAGCGCATTGGTCGGCGGATAAATTGCCTTCCCTGACGCTTTTTTCGAGATCATCGGGCAACGCATAGCCGCGCGCGCCCAGAACAAGCCTGGTTGCGGCTGCCAGTTCGCCGGGGAGCGTTTTCTTGACGTAAGTATCCAGCTCTGAACCGGGGGAGAGGTGCTCCTTCCCTTCCACTTCGCCGAAGCGGCGCAAAGTGTGCTCGAGCGCCGTCGAGCTGCACCCCGTGCCGATGAAATGGATGACATCCCGGAATCCCGGCGAAATGCTGAATAGTGTTTCATACCCCACGGGCGTCAAGGGTCCGCCTTTAATCTTTGCCAATTCTTTATGCCCGTATTCATAGGCTTCCAGTTCCAGTTTTTTAAGGGCTACGGAGTTCTCCTGAAACGCTTCGGCAAGGTATTTTTCGACCTGATGCGTGCTGAGAATGGCGGGATGCACGCCTGCATCGAGAAAATTATTGCCGAAAGCGATGGCGCGCATGTTGCCGTGATGGGTCTTGTTTTCGCGCGCGTTAGGCCTGTTTTTCCCGTCGCCGCCGCGCACGGAAGTGCGGCAGCCGCGGTTATACATGTCGCGGTTGAGGTCGCCATTGACGAGCGGATGTGCGAAGAGCTTTCCCGCAATTTCAAAATGTATGTTCTTGTAATCCGCCGCGGTTTGCTTGAACGCCTGAATCACGGCGGCTTCGATTTCGGGAATGCGGCGCAACGCTTCGGGCTGATGCGTCGCGTCCTTCATCGCCATCCGCGCCGCATTATGGCTGAGGGTGCGCGAAACCATGCGGTTAAAGGATTCCGGCAATTGCAGATAGGCCAGAACGTCGATGCCCTGAAACGTTTCTTTGGCGGAGGTATGCTGGTTGTAAAGGTTCGCGAGCGACGTCTGGGCGCGCTCTCCCCCGCGGGTCGAGTCCGTCTGGCTCCGGCCTTCGAAAAACTCGGGCGTAATGAATAGATTGCCCATAGGAATTCTGTCGGCGGCTTGTATGTCCTTTTTTCCCGCCTCATCCCTTTCGAAAAGCGTTGTGATTCTCGTATATTGATCCTGAAGAAGATGGGGAATGCTGTGGTGGACGTCGTAAATGCCGACGCGCGCCGCAGGAGCCCCCGCGCGGCGGTTGTTGTCGCTGTGCGCAATCTGGATGGGAAGCTTGATCGCGCCGGGATTGTTTCCGGCCAACGCCAAAAGATGCTGCCGGAAAGCTTTGGTCTTGAGCGTGTCCCATAAAATATCCGAGGCGTTTTTGAGCGTATCGAATTCCTCGAACAACGGAACGACGGGCATCAAAATATCTTTATCTGTCGCGATTGAGACGGCTTTTTGCAAAACGAGCGCCTCAAGAATATTCGAGGGATGCTTGAACTCGGCCAAAACCATGTCCTGTACGGCATCGGGGTTGTACGCCGCCAATTGCAGGCGTTTCAATGTGTGATAGGTCAGAGCGCGGGGATCGTTGGCGCTGTATTCGCGAAGGGCGTCCGTTTCATCTATTTCGCTTAGAAAAGATGAAATCCTATCCGCAAGACCGCGCGGCTCTTGATAGATTTTATCAAGGTGATTAAGTTTTTCTTTTTCCGTCAGATTGCGGTAATTCAAAACAGGCTCGGAATTTTTAAGGAGAAAATCGAGAATGTTCGTGTATTCCTCGGCGACCTCGCGAAGACCAAGGGTCGCAAAATTGAGCCGGAAACTGCGCGCTCTGTCGATGAGAAATATAAGCTTATCCTGTTGTTTTTTCGAGCGTTTCGGAAACGTCTTTTCAAGGGCTTTGGTGAATTCCCGAGAAATCTCTCCCGCGTCTTTGGAGCCAAAGGCAGATGCAGACGCCTGCATGAGGGAATCAAACTTTTTCTGGGATAAGGGAATATCGATGCCTTTCGTCGACCGCTCGATCTCGTCGAACGCTTCGGTCAGCGTTTTTTCCGCTTCGGTGAAAACATCTTTCCACGAAGTTCCCTCCGACGCTTCGGGAAGAAATATTTTGCCCTGTTTTTCAAGTATTTTGATGTCCGCAAGATAAAGTCGAACGATGTTGCGGCGGCGAAGGATGAGGCTTCGCAACAAATGTTCGGATTTGATGTTCGGGTTGCCGTCTTTGTCGCCCATGACCCATGACAACGGTTCGACATTCAAATGCAGGTCGAGCCGTTTTTTTGCCGTGTATTTATCGGTAATATCTTTTCGAAGGGTCACCCTGTTTTCCAAGGCTTCGTCAAAAATACGGCGTGGACCCGACATATTGAGGTAGATGTTCTCGAGCGCAAGCATTTCCATGTCCGTTTCGGCCATCGGCGTAAAGCAGCACGGCAGGCCGTCATTCGTCGTCGGAGTCATCTCCGTTTCGCTTACTTTTGCCAGAGCGCGCTTGTATCGGGTGAAGTCGCCCGTTTCCGTCTGCGTCAGTTCGCGCGCGGCCGCGGCGAATTCGAGTACTATTTGAAGATAGTCCCCACGATTGATGTTGGTGGGATGCGCCGTCAAAACGGGTCTAAACGCGGTTTTGTTGACGTACAAAATGAATTCGTCGATTTTCCTGAACGTAAAGGCGCGTGGAAACAGGTTTTCGTCCCAGTTATTTTCCGGCTCGGGATTCGGAATAAGATAATTCAGGATTCCACCCGGCACGCGGTCGTGAAACGTCACATGCCCGCGCTTGACCGCCACGTCTCTTTGTTTGCGATATATATCCAAAAGATTTTCGCGGGCTGTGTTTTTAGTGGCGGGGAGCAAACTTACGATTTTCGCGTAGGCCCTCGTCAACGCCTGCATGCGGACGGGATCGGCTTGATATTTTTCGTATAAACGCTCGCTTGCGGCAATAAGTTTGGTTTCACCGTTCCGCCATTCCTTATAGGCCGCATCGTATGCGGCAAAATTGATAATTTTGCGCTTGTTTTTGTCTTCCTCGACAATGTTGTACGTCTTTTGTTTTTCGAGAACGAGGGCGACGATTTCGCGCAGGTCATCGGCTGTTTCGGGGTTTTCTTCGTCTACCGTGGCAAGAAGCCCTTTGGCGGCAACGGCAAAACCGTCCTCGTCACGGAAGGATTTTATGAATGCCAAATCGTCGCTATCAAAAGGCATATGCTTATTCCTAAAATATAAGATTTATCGAAATCCTTCGCCTCGTTATGAATTCTACCGCCAAAAAATCGATTTTTGCCACGCAAAAAGGGCGTTAAATCCTTTCAAGGGTTGTTTTACCCCCATTTGGCGGGGGCTTTTGCGAAAAGCCCATAGGGGCCAAAGGGTTATATATTCACCCCCTTGACTTGATTATCTTTGTTTGGCACCCTTTCTTTTGCGAGTCGCGTTTCTCCTTTCTTGTCCGAGGGTTAGCCCATGACAAAGTCCGACCTTATTCTGCAGCTTGCCGAAAAATATCCGCATCTTCTTCAGCGCGATATCGAACGCATCGTCAACACCGTTTTTGATGAAATTTCAAATGCCTTGGCGCGCAACAGCCGCGTCGAGCTGCGCGGTTTTGGCGCGTTCTCGGTCAAGCAACGCGAAGCCCGCATGGGCCGCAACCCGCGTACCGGCGAAACCGTTTCGGTTTCCGAAAAGTTCGTTCCGTTCTTCAAAACCGGCAAACAATTGCGCGACCGGCTGAACGGCATTGAAGGAACGAAGGATTGATTAGTCCTCTTAAGGACGTCAAATTCGTCCTCTACAGCGGACTTAATGGCGCGCCGTTAAATATCCAACAGTCTGTGTGGTCCTTGTTGTGGGCGGCGGATGCCGAATTTATCCCCGCGTTGTCGACTCGCCACGGTCCCAGCGATACGATCTTGGATTCCGCAGGAAAAGCCCAAGAAGAGGGCCCTGTCGAATATTTTGGCGAAATGTCCAAACAGCCACTCGTGATGGCTCTTTCAAAAGGATACGTCGTCGGGTTCATGTCGTACAAAACAAACTATGAAGTGCCCGAGATAAAAGAAAAAGTTCAAGCTTACGTTTCGACGATTGTCGTCGATCCCGTTGCGCGGGGACAAAAAATTACCGAGCGTTTTTACCAACATCTGTTTAATGAATTGCAGAACGGCAAAAAAGACGCGCCCCTTCTGGTCGCTACGCGCACATGGAGCACAAATTTCAGCCATCTGACCATATTGAAGCGGTTAGGGTTTGACTGTGTTTTTTGCGAAAAAGGCGGACGGGGAAAGAATATCGACACGCTTATCTACAAGCTTAGCCGCGCAAATGCGGCGCTTGGCTCCTAATATTCCTCTCAACTAATCTCTGTGATACGGATGGCCGGCAAGTATCTGGCGCGCCCTGTATATTTGCTCGAGAAGCATCACGCGAACAAGCATATGAGGCCATGTCAGGCGGCCAAAGCTTAATGAAAACATAGCCTTGTCCCGCACGTCTTGGGTCACGCCGCCTGCTCCGCCAATGATGAAAACAAGATTATCGATGCATTGGTTCTGCCACGCGGTCATTTTTGCCGCAAATTCGCGGCTTGAATAGTTTGTGCCGTTTTCATCCATCAGGACGACGAATGATTTGGCCGGAATCGCCTTGATCAAGAGCTGCGCTTCGGCCTTTTGCGCCTCTGCCGGCGGCAAGGATTTGGACACGGAAAATTCGCGAACGACGACATCCTTGCCAAGTCGTTTCAGATATTCGCCTCCCCATTCAGCTTCAAAGCCGCGCGCTTTGCCGATGGCGAGAATCGTAATTTTCATTTTTTGGGCGTTCTTTTTGTCCACAACGCATCAAGGTCGTAGTACTTCCGGACTTCGGGAAGAAACAGATGAATAATGACATCACCCGCGTCAACAAGCACCCAGTTAGCGTCTTGCTGGCCTTCGATGCGCACTGAGCGCACGCCGAGCTTGAAGAAAGCTTCACGCAAATGGTCGGCAATGGCCGCGACCTGGCGCCCTGCCCGTCCCGAGGCGATAATCATGTAATCGGCTATGCTGCTGCGGCCCGCCAGGGGAACCGTGACGATCTGTTCGGCTTGTTTTTCGTCCAAGACTTTAAGCGCAGAGGCGAGCATTTCTTCGGGTAAGCCCTTGAGCTTCGCCGGAAGCTTAAAGGTGGCCTTCTTCGTTATTTTCTTTTTGGCCGCAGGTTTTTTTGCGGAAGCTTTTTTCGCAATTTTCTTTTTGACGATGGTGTTTTTAATGCTTTTTTTTGTTTTTTCTTTTTTGCTTTTTTTAGGTTTGGCCACGAGGGGTCTTCCTTTCTGATATTCGTTGACGACGTATAATTGAGCTTATTGTCCAAAATTACCCATGATGGCAAGAGCTTCTGCGCTTGCCGCGCCACTTTTGAACCCTGCGCAGGGGGGTGCCACGCCGCATCAAATTGTACGGCCGCTTTGCCGATTCCGCGCCCCGAGGGATAGGATGGGCGCCGAAAAATAGCAACGGGAACAAGGCGGAAGATGTCTTGCCAGTCCTGCCATTTCGGGATTTGTTTGAGATTGTCCGCCCCCATCAGCCAGACAAAACGCACGCCCGGGAAGCGCTGTTTAAGCCGGCGCAATGTTTCGGCCGTGTAGCGGGTTCCAAGCGCGACTTCGATATCCGTCACCACAAAGCGCGGGTGTTTGGCCATTCTTTCGGCGCTTGCCATGCGATCGGAAAGAGCCGCCATGCCGTTGCCCGATTTAAGCGGATTTTGCGGGCTGACGAGCCACCATATCTGGTCAAGCTTCATTTGCTTTAGCGCGTGAAGACTCATGGCAAGATGACCTTCGTGCGCGGGGTTAAACGATCCCCCCAGAAGGCCGATTGTCATTCCCTTAAATGTCGGGCCGTTGCGCAGCTGAGGTTTTATCATTTGGTTCCTTTTTTAGACAAAGGGTGATGCTCGACGACCGTTTTCGTCAAGCGGTCGTTTGCCATGTGCGTATATATTTGCGTCGTTGCGATGTCGGCGTGGCCCAGCATGCTTTGAACGCTGCGCAGATCGGCGCCATGCTCTATCAGATGGGTCGCAAACGCGTGGCGAACGACGTGGGGACTTAGGCGCTTGGGGTCAAGCTTTGCGGCCAACGCGAGCTGTTTTAAAAGCTGAAAAAGGCGTTGCCGCGTCATGGGCGCGTTTTTGTGAACATTGGACGGAAACAGGTAGGGCGACGCGCGTTTTTCACCCAGCATTTTTTTGCGAACCGGAAGCCACTCCTGGACCGCCTTAAGCGCCGGATCACCCAAAGGAATCACCCGCTCTTTGTCACCCTTGCCCCGCACCAAGATCACGCATCTGTCGAATTGTATGGCCGAGACGGGAAGGCTGACGAGCTCGGTCACGCGCAAGCCAGCCGCATACAAAAGCTCGACCATCACGCGCAGGCGCAGGCCCTCGTCTCCCGGGTAATTTGATACTGTTTTCAATAGGTTGTTGACCTCCTTCTCGCTCAGGTATTTGGGCAGCGCACGGCCCGTTTTGGGCGTGTCTATGGAACGGGTCGGGTCTTCCCCTCGATGTTTTTCGGAACACAGAAACCGGAAAAACTGCCGAAGCGTCGAGAGACGGCGCGCTTGCGTGCGGGAAGCGTTTTTGCTTTGGGTGCGAAGGTAGGAACGAATGTTTTCTTCGCTTGCGTCCACAAGGTCGATTTTCTTGCGCGCCAAAAACCCCGCGATGTCGGCAAGATCACGCGCGTAGGCTGCCCTTGTGTTGACCGAAGCGTTGCGTTCGGCCAGCATCATATCGAGAAAGGACTCGATCATGCCGTGACAGCGAATTTCGGAGGCGGCCTTAGGGGGCATTAATTAATTATCCTTATAAAGCAGGGCTATCGCGGCTTGCGCAAATTTCAACGCTTCGTTTTTAAAACCGGCTTGAGCCAAGGCTGCCGTAATGCCAAGGCCTATCGGTAAAGAAATCTCTCCGTCGCCGGCAAGAGTTGGCGCCAGCAAGGCGACCTCTGCTCGTTTATGCGCCGCCGCAGCCAAGCGCAGCCTTTCGAAAAGGATGGGCGAAAACATCATTTTCTTTTCGCTTGGCGGCAAAAGGAAGACTTTGGGCCAGGCGTTGTCCGGAATTTTTATTCCCGCTGCGTTCATGAAAAGCAAGGTCGGCTCGATGACGCGACGCATGGTTTGCTCGTCCGATGTCTTGAGCGCCAAAGAAAACCACTTGTCGAACGCCACCGCAAAATTAGCGTCCGATTCGAGCCCGCCGAGCACGAATTGGGGCCATAATTGCTGCACATCCGAAGCGCAAAGGTCGGTGGATCTGGCCACATTGTACCACCCGCGCGCCGTTTCTATCTTGCCGGACAGCATGTAAATACGCGCGATTGCGGCGGCATCTTTGACCGTTGACGGCTCGGCCTTGATATCGCCGAGCATGACGGCGACAAGGGGGCCGGCGCCGTTCAAAAAGGCGGGCGTTGATGATTCCATAAATTTTAAGGCAAGCGCAATTTTCGTCGCGGGATCTTTTTGCTCTTCGGAAGAACGGTAGAGCAGTGCGCGCAAACGCAATCCGGATTCAGACGACGCCAAAGGCGAGGCTAGTGTGTCGGGTGGGAAGCTTGTGACTTTATATATGGCGCCAAGCTCCGATAAATCGATAAGGCCGCGCTCTGCCGCGCGTTCGGCAAGCGCCAGACGCGCCACATCTTGTTGCACCGGCAAACGCAGCAAAGCGGCGACATCCGAATAATCGGCGCGGGAGAAAAGGTTTCCGGGCAGCGGCAGGTTGGCTATCTGCAAGAGAGCCAGCGACGGGGTCGTCAGCGGCGTAAGCTGGATAGGCAACGTCCGGCCTTCGCTTAAAAGGTTTCTGTCCGCAATATCGAGAAATACGCCGTCGCGGACGCCTTCGGCACGGAATATATCTAGGGCCACTTGCGCGGCTTTAGTGTTTTTCGCCCGAAAATGGCAGATGATCATAAATTGCTGCCAATCCGCTCCGGAACGGGCTTTGGCGATGTCGGGGGCCTTGGGACAGAGGTCTTCCTCCCCGTTTACAAGGGCGTTTTCGGCGGCGAGATGATATGTCGCGGGATCGACCAACTTGGAGTCGGCCTGTTTAGCCAAGGACCACGCGTCCTTGATGTTTCCGAATTGAACGAGTTTTTCGACACGTTTTGAGGTCAGACTTTGGGGGGATTCCGACGTTCCCTCGGGCGGAACCGCCGCCGTCATGAATAAGCGCATGACCAGATCGTTGAGGACAGCTGATCCAGACGGCGCAGCCAAGGCAAGCAAGCGATCGGCAACAGGGCGTGCGGTGCCTTTCCATACATCCGCGCCGAGACTGTCGGATTTCTGCTCGCCGATGGATTCGGGGCTGACGTTTGGCAAAGTCGTGACTGTGACGGGTTCTATGGAAAGGCTGGCCGTGCCCGCCGCAGGAGGCGGCGGAGGCGGTTCGGGCATTTCTATGGCGAGACCGGAAAAGACGGGCGTCGATGACGTCGAGGTATCGGCATCAAGGGGCAAAAAGCTCGCACCGCGCGCAGAGGTGTTTGGGTTTTGGGCAAAGGCAAAACCGCCCAGTCCGCCGAGGATGAGGCTCGCGCATAAAAACTCAGCGAGGAAGCCTTTCATCAGGCACGACCAGTTCCATCTTTTGCGAGAGCGGCATAATACGGGCATTCGACAGCCACAAAGTTCCACAAGCCATGATTAATAGCAAAAAACCGACGGTTACGGCAACATAGGATTGTGATTTCACTACTCGACTCCTGCTTTTTCAAGATATATTGGTTGTGGCTGGCTGAACCGTTCTTACAGCAAATTGTGGCATGAACAAGTCAATTTTCGAAAAATATTCCCTCTCTCGCCCTGTCGTCCTCATCGGCATGATGGGCGCCGGAAAAACGAGCGTAGGACGGGCTTTGGCGCAACTTATGAACGTGCCTTTTTTTGACTCGGACGCCGAAATCGAAGCCGCGGCGGGACGATCCGTCGCGGATATTTTTTCGGATCTTGGCGAAGCCGAATTCCGGCAAAAAGAGCGGCAAATTATTGCCCGTCTATTAGACAAAAAGCCGTGCGTTTTGTCTTTAGGCGGTGGGGCGTTTATGAACGAAACGACACGGGGACACATTAAAGACAAGGCCTTTTCCGTATGGCTTAAGGTAGATAAAGGGCTTCTTCTTGATCGCGTTACGCGTACGGGGCATCGGCCGCTTCTAAAAGGAGGAAATCCGAAGGAAAAGCTGGAGACTCTTCTTGCCGAGCGAGAACCCGTTTATGCAGAAGCTGATTTGACCGCCTATTGCGACGACCGCCCTGTTTTCGAAAATGCGCGCCAACTTATGATTGCGATACAAGCCGCGCTAGGATCTCGAACTGTGTAAGCGACAGCGTTTCGGCGCGGCGCGTGGGGTCGATGCCCGCGCGTTTCAGCAAATCTTCCCCGCCCAGCGGTTTTAGGCTTGAGCGCAGCATTTTCCGGCGCTGGCCAAAGGCAGAAGCCGTAACTTTTTCGATATCCGCGAACGCAACATCGGCGGGACGGCCTTTGCGCGATGTCAGCCGCACAACGGCGGAATCAACCTTTGGAGGCGGCGTAAACGCCTCGGCCGGAACGTTTAATACCCGCTTCACTTCGCAGCAGAACTGCGTAATCACGGACAGCCGCCCGTAAGCCTTACTTCCCGGCTGAGCGCAGAGGCGATCAACGACTTCGGATTGAAGCATTAGGGTGAGGCTTCGGTATTCATCGATTTCTCTAAGCCAGCCAAGGAGAAGCTCCGTCCCGATGTTATAGGGCAAGTTGGAGACAATCGCACGGGGAGCGGGGGCTAAAGATGTAAGCTTTATCTTAAGGGCGTCGCCAGCGACGATTTTTACTTTGCCATCCGAAGCTGCGACTATGTCTTCAAGGGCGGGAAGAAACCGCGGATCTTTTTCTACCGCAAAAATTTGCTTGGCTTCCGAAGCCGCTAGAGCCCGGGTAAGCCCTCCCGGCCCCGGGCCAATTTCGAAAACGGTACAGCCCGATAAATCTCCCGCTAATTCCGCAATCCGGCGGGTCAAATTCAAATCGCACAGGAAATGTTGCCCCAGCGACTTTTTGGCCCAAAGCTCGTGGCGGGCGATAACTTCGCGCAAAGGCGGCAATGAGGCCAAATCGGTCATAAAATGCTCTTGGGTTACACTATTGTATCGTGTAAATTCATAAATAACACACCTCTTTTGTATCATGCCCTCGCGGAAAAGATTTTCTCTCCTTTATAGTATCGTCCTTGTCCCGGTCGTTCTTATCGTTCTGGGCTCCGTTGCCTTGTCCGCCGCGGCGGTTTTTGAAAATTTCCGCTTTGCTAACGCAACAGCCCAGATTCTGGGTTTTGTCAAAATTGTTCGCACGTTTCTGGCGGAGCAAAATACTTTTTTCCTGAACATCGGCGAGGACGTTTGGGCCGCCATGGTCAGAGTTCAACAAATTCCTTCAACCGTTCCGCCCCTGAACCCGTGGGGCGGAAAATTTCGCGTCAACGCCATCACAAACGCACAAATGCGCATCGAAAGCGATGTTCCATCGCAAGATTGCCGCCGCATTGCTTTGTATTTTGTCGGGCTCGGCCCTGAAGAACTCGGTCTTGTCACCATACAGGCTCAAGCTGAGCAAAGCGCGACCTGGTACATCATCTATCCCCCGTCGTCGGCCGCCCAGCAGGTTGCCGCCGCCGAAGCTTCTTGCGGACCCGGGGATCGAGCGCGCCTCGCCCTTGTTTTTAGAATGAGATGATTATTTTTTTGGCTTTGTTGCGTCATCAAGAGCTTTGAGCACCTTTTGCGGCGTCAGAAGTTCCGGCAAGATGATTCCCTGCGGCGCAGAAGGGCCGAAAACAATATTAAAGGGAATGCCGTAACGTCCGTATTTTCGCAGAAGATCGCTGATTTCGGAACTGGGGTTCGTCCAATTAGCCTGCATCGCGATAATATCGCCATGAAAAAGACGCTGAGCGACTTCCTTGTTCGATAACGCAAATTTCTTGTTGGCCGCGCAGGTCAGGCACCAATCGGCGGTAACGTCCAGAAATACCGTTTTCCCTTCGGCAATATCGGCACGCAATGTCGATGGATTGTATTCAAGCCACAGCCGATCCATTTTCGGCGGCTCTTTGGGAAGTTTTTCTCCGCTTATTCCAATGACAAGTGCCGATGCACAAATGATGACGATACCGGAAACCACCAACTTATCCGAAATCGTTCCCTTTCTTAGCCCCATGACGAGCGTCAGCGCCACCATCATGAGCGCAAAATTGAGCGCATTTGCAGGCGTAATCTGTGCCGCCATAACCCAAATAAGCCAGAGGGCCGTAAGGGCCAAGGCAAAGCCCAGAATCCTGCGCAAGACGACCATCCATGCGCCCGGCTTGGGAAGATGCGTGGCTGCACCTGGAAAAAGCGCAACGATAAAATAAGGAAGCGCCATGCCCATGCCTAGCGCCGCGAACACGGCGAATATTTCCTTGATTCCCGAAGCCAAAGCGAAGCCAACCGCCGTCCCGAGAAACGGCGCGGAACAAGGCGTGGCCAAAAGCGTGGCGAACGCCCCCGTCGCAAAATCACCTGCCAGCTTGGGGTGATAAGTGCTGTCCATCCGATCGGCAAGAAACCGCGGCAAGGTTATTTCAAACAAGCCCCACATATTGGCGGCGAAAAACGTCAGGAGCAGAACAAGAAACATCAAAAACACAGGCTGTTGGAATTGCACGCCCCAGCCGAGCTCCATTTCAAGATCCTTGAGAAGGGCGGTTGCCCCAGCCAGCACAAGAAACGAGAACAGTATCCCTGCGGCGGTCATAAGGAAGCTTTGGGTCACACGTTCTTTCTCGCCGCCGCCGTGGCTTGCGACGGAAAGAATTTTAAGCGACAAAACGGGGAGAACACATGGCATCAGGTTGAGAATAAATCCGCCGATAAAAGCGAACAGAAGGGCAAACCCAAAACAGATTTTCTGCGGGACGAATACTGCGGGCGGCGTTACTGCGGCAGGCATTACCGCCTTCATCTCCGTTGCACGCTCGCCGTTAATAATGGTCAGCGTCAACGGAAGCTTGGCCAGCGCCACGCCTTCGGGAAGCGTGTCGAGAGGCTTGATTTTGAGCGTCGCGGCAAAACCCGATGGGTCGATTTCGACCAGCGGGGCCCCAAAACTGATGTTTTTATCGTCTTCGATGAAAATATCGGGCTGCGCCATTCTTTCGCGCGCGGAAATCGTAAAGGTCAGGCTTTCCCCGTCGCTTGAAACCGCTTTCAGAAGAATCCCTGCATCTTCCGGTTCCGTCGGCAATTGTTCGCGCGTTTTCTGCAACAGCGTCGATTCGGGGCTTGGTTCCGCGGTTCCTTCCGGCACCACAAGCCCCAAATCGAAATGTTTCGGCACGCAGATCGACGAACAAATAAGGAAATCGACGCTTGCCTCGGCGTTCAGCGCTTTTCCCGCCTTGGCGGGTACAGCTTCAATCGGAAATACAACGTGTTCGCGATATCCGATCGTCTCCAGCCCATAGAAAGAGTATCGGCGCGGCGCCGGATATTGAAAAGTTGCGGTCCCCAAGTTGTTGGCTTCCGTCTGGCTTCGGCTCCAATCCATTTGCAACGGCAGGCCCGCTGGACCCGGGGTGCGCCAATAAGTATGCCATCCGTTCTTAAGCTTTATTTCGAGGCCAAGGGGAACGACGGCTTCGTTTCCGACGGCGGAAACGCCGGAAATCAAGCGCACCGCCACGGTTTCGTCCTCTTTCCAATCCCCTGATAAGGCAAAAGTTTGTGTCGGAACGATAAGAAGGATAAGGGCAAGAAAAAACCGCATGGGCGCCACTTTCTCTTTTCATACTATTGCGTGACGGAGCGTCACTTTACGCCTTGGGCCCCGCTTTGCGCAAATTAAACTACCAAAGAATCGCAAGTTGAGAGACAATATGCAAGAGGGGAGCTTATTCCGAGATATGAAAGAAATAATCTCACATATTAAAAAACTGGCCAAAGGCGGAGATAAGCTCGGTTCGTCTTCCTCGCCGGAGTGGCTGACGGGACGGATGCTTATTGCCATGCCGGGAATGGGCGATCCGCGCTTTGAGAGATCCGTCATCTATATGTGCTCGCATAGCCCAAGCGGGGCTATGGGGTTGATTGTCAATCGCCTTTTCGGAGACGCCGACTTTCCGATGTTGCTTGAGCAACTGAATATTAAGGCTTCGGGCCCCATCCCCGATATTCCCATACAGTTCGGCGGGCCGGTCGAAATGGGCCGCGGGTTTATTTTGCATTCGAGCGAATATTCGGGCGACGGCACGACGAAGATCGACGATTCGGTCGCCGTTACCGCAACGACCGAAATCATTCAGGACATTGCCAATGGAAAGGGGCCTGCCCGCGCGTTGATGATTTTGGGCTATGCCGGATGGGGCAGCGGCCAACTGGAAGACGAGTTTAAAAGAAATGGCTGGCTGACGACACAAATGGACGAGGAAATTTTGTTTGATAGAAACCTCGATTCGAAATGGGAGCGCGCTATGGCCAAGATCGGCATTACGCCTGCAATGTTGTCCGAAACCCAGGGGAGCGCCTGATTCGTGGCGTCTTTTTTGCGGAATCCTGTGCGAATCGGGGAGAGAAGGGCTTTTTAACCATATTTTTTGTGCTAGGATGCCCCGTCTCTTTTTCCGGCCTTCTTGATGTCCCCGCCTTCGTCAACTCAAAACGACGCCTTATCGTCCCCCGCCCTTAAAATGCGGCGAGGCCTTTCAATTCTGTCGCGGGAAATTGTTGGCATCGCCGGCGATTTCTGGAAAGACGGAAATTGGGATTCGCCGGAACGGACGCCTTCTCCGGCTTTTGGAAAGAAGGCCGAACGCGTTATCCAAAGCGCACCTGCATCGGCGGCGCCGATTTACGGAAAGACAACGCCCGTCGCGCCAAAAATTCCTGTCGGCATCTGGCATGCCGCCCCCGGCGAGATTTCGGAAAAGATTTGGGGAGAAGGACGCGTCACCCCCGCCGACGATTATATCACGGACCTTTTGGTCAAACCCTTGAACCTGACCAAAGATATGAGCGTCCTTGACCTTTCTGCCGGGCTTGGCGCGCGTATGCGGCGAACGAGCGAGATGTACGGAACCTATATCAACGGCCGCGAAGTCGATCCGGAAATCGCCGCACGCGGCATGGCCTTTTCGGTCGCGATGGGAAAAAGCAAGCAAGATTTAATTACCCCTTACGACCCGATGAGCCTTGAAGAAAGCCGCAAGTACGATTGTGTCGTCGCACGCGAAACACTTTATAGGGTCGCCAACAAAAAGATTTTCGTCGAGTCGATTGTCGATTGCTGCAAGCCTCACGCGCAGATTTCTTTCACTGACTATATCCTCAATCAGGAATCGGCAAACCAACCCGCGGTACTCGCGTGGAAGGCTTTTGAAAAAGACGCCCAGCCCCCCACCCTTGTCGATATGGCCG
>CAZQOE010000020.1:0-15368 GCA_964594935.1 uncultured Rhodospirillaceae bacterium
CCAACTTGCGGCTGATATACTTATATATCTTAAAGCGGAGCTAGAGCTTCGACATCTACTCCATTAATATTAAATGGAATATTTGATTTTGGATTAAACGAAGTTTCGACGCTGTCAGCCCCTTTCGTTTTACGAATATCGACCTTCATCGTCCAGTGCGGCGAGGCAAGGATTGCTTCGCTCAATGTGGGGCCAGCTTCGACCAGAACGTCGAGGGCGCCGCGCCGTTCGAGATCCGAAAAACAATCATCGAGATCTTGGTATACGACGATGTCGAGTCCGCGCTGAGAGGCCGCGTTTATATAATCGCGCGGAATGCGGCCGCTTCTGTCGTGAATAGCAAGAAGGCGGCGTTTTCCGGCGTGGTCTGGTACGTGCCGTACGTTGAAAAGAGGTTTGTCGGCTATAATCGTGCCGCTTCCCGTGACAATGGCATCGGCCTTTTTCCGGAGCTTATGCGCGAGGACGAGCGACGATTGAGACGTAAACGTTTTGTGGCCTGCATCGGGAATCATCGAGCCTTGTTCGTTGAGCGCGCGTTTGACGGTTACAAAGGGCTTTCCGTTCTGCGCATGAAAGGCAAAAGCATGAATAAGGCGTCGGCAGGCTTCCGTTTCGACGCCTTCGATGACCTCAATTCCCGCCTCGCGCAGGCGTTCGCATCCTCCGCCTTTGATATTCTTATTGGGATCGCGTGCGCCGATAACGACGCGGCGGATTTCGGCTTCTATAAGGGATTCCGTACACGGCGGCGTACGGCCTTGGTGATTGCATGGTTCCAAAGTTACGCAAATGGTATGGATGCGCGGCATCAGGCCTTGTTCGAGGCAAATTTTCAAAAGCGCCGCTTCGGCGTGATCTTCTCCGGCGCGCTTATGTCCGGCAATGGCCAGAATGTCGCCATTCTCATCCAAGGCGGTAGCCCCGACCGGCGGATTGGGCGACGTCGCGCCTATCCAAAGCCGTGCTTCGTCGCAGGCCCGGAGCATGGCAATAGACAGGAGGCTAGATTCGGAATTCGGCATTTTTAAGCTGGTCCGAAAATGTAAAAAATGAAGCGTAGACGGGATTATAGACGTATTTTACCGAAATCCAGAATCTTTCTTAATTTCTCTTGACCCTTGCCGCGATATCCGCCAAAAAGCGCCATGCATTTTGAGTTGTGGTACCCGTATGCCAAGTCTTAAAGACCTCAAAAACCGTATTGCCAGCGTCAAGTCGACGCGGAAAATCACTTCCGCCATGAAGATGGTTGCCGGCAGCAAGCTGCGGCGCGCCCAAGAAAACGCCGAAGCCGCGCGCCCATATGCCACCCGCATGGCCCGGATGCTGTCTTCGCTGGCTGTCACGACGTCCGAGGACGCGCCGCGCCTTTTGACTGGAACGGGTAAAGACGAGAAAATTCTTCTGGTCGTCATGACCTCGAACCGCGGCCTTTGCGGGGCGTTTAACGGATCGGTCGTGCGCGAAGCCCGCCGCGTGATCCATCAGCTTGAATCAGAAGGCAAAACAGTCAGCCTGATTTGCGTTGGCCGCAAGGGGCGCGACCTTCTGCGTCGCGACCATGCTTCCAAAATCGTCCATTCGGAAGAAGAAATCGGCCGCAAGCGCGTCGCTTTCGAAGATGCGGCGAAACTCAATGCCAGAATCCTGTCGATGTTCGACAACGGCGATTTCGACGTTTGCCACATCGTCTACAATCGCTTTAAGTCCGTAATTTCTCAAATCGTGACGGTGAAGCAATTGGTGCCGTTCTCGGTCGAGAAAGAGGCGGACGGCAGCCGTATGGAGCCGCTGATCGGCTTGGAATTTGAGCCGAACGAGAAAAGCATTCTTGAATCCCTGTTGCCCCGCGCCTTAGCCGTCGCCATGTACGGCGCGCTTCTGGAAAGCGCCGCCGGCGAGCAGGGTGCTCGGATGACCGCTATGGACAACGCGACGCGCAACGCGGGCGACATGATCAATAAGCTGACGCTTAACTACAACCGCAGCCGTCAGGCGTACATCACCAAAGAACTTATCGAAATTATTTCTGGCGCAGAAGCCATATAAAAGAAGGAAGAAGCGTATGTCATCTAACGTCAAAGGCCACATTACCCAAGTCACAGGCGCCGTCATCGACGTCAAGTTTGAGGGGCAGTTACCGGCTATCTTGAACGCGCTTATTACCGAGAACGACGGCAAGAAGCTGGTTCTGGAAGTCGCGCAGCACTTGGGCGAAAACACCGTCCGCACCGTCGCCATGGATTCAACCGACGGCCTTGTCAGAGGAGCTCCCGTTACCGATACCGGCGCGCCGATTATGGTTCCCGTCGGTCCCGAAACCTTGGGACGCATTCTGAACGTCATCGGCGAACCCGTCGATGAACGCGGCCCTTGCAAGACCAAGATGAAGCTTCCCATTCACCGCGAAGCGCCCGAATTCGTCGAACAATCGACCGAACAGCAAATTCTCGTGACCGGAATCAAGGTCGTCGATTTGCTGGCTCCGTACTCTCGCGGTGGTAAAACCGGATTATTCGGCGGCGCCGGCGTCGGCAAGACCGTTTTGATCATGGAACTCATCAACAACATCGCCAAGGCTCACGGCGGCTATTCTGTTTTTGCAGGCGTCGGCGAACGTACCCGCGAAGGCAACGATTTGTATCACGAAATGATCGAATCCGGCGTTATCAAGACCGACGGCCCCGGCTCGAAGGCCGCGCTGGTGTATGGCCAGATGAACGAACCTCCCGGTGCGCGCGCGCGCGTCGGTTTGACCGGATTGACGCTTGCCGAGTACTTCCGCGACGAAGAGGGACAGGACGTTTTGTTCTTCGTGGACAACATTTTCCGTTTCACGCAGGCGGGCTCGGAAGTGTCGGCTTTGCTTGGACGCATTCCGTCCGCTGTCGGTTATCAACCGACGCTTGCCACCGACATGGGTACGCTGCAGGAACGCATCACGACGACGAACAGGGGATCCATCACTTCGGTGCAGGCCATTTACGTTCCGGCCGACGACTTGACCGATCCCGCGCCCGCGACTTCGTTTGCGCACTTGGATGCGACAACCGTTCTGTCGCGCCAGATCGCCGAACTCGGCATTTATCCCGCCGTCGATCCGCTGGATTCGACCAGCCGCATTCTCGATCCCCGTATCGTCGGTCAGGATCATTATGAAACGGCTCGCGCCGTTCAGAAGATTCTGCAAACCTACAAATCGCTGCAGGACATCATCGCCATCTTGGGCATGGACGAGCTTTCGGAAGAAGATAAGCTTATCGTCGCCCGCGCGCGCAAGATTCAACGTTTCTTGTCGCAGCCGTTCCATGTCGCCGAAGTGTTTACGGGAACGCCCGGCGTGTTCGTCAAGATCGACGACACGATCCGCGGCTTTAAGGGCATCGTGAACGGCGATTACGATCATCTTCCCGAAGCGGCCTTCTATATGGTCGGCACTATTGAAGAGGCCGTCGCCAAAGGCCAGAAACTCATGAAGGAAGCCGCCTAAGCATGAGCGCAACCTTTAACTTCGAGCTAGTGTCGCCGGAAAAGCTGCTTTTCAGCAAGCCTGTCGCCATGGTCACTGTGCCGGGCAGTAAGGGTGAATACGGCGTTCTGGCCGGCCATGCGCCGATGATTACGGAAATTATGCCCGGTGTCATCCGGATATACGAGGAAAGCGACGCTTCCGTTACGGCCAAGCTTTTCGTGGCCGGAGGCTTTGCCGAAGTCACGCAGACACGCTTTACGGTTCTGGCGGGCGAGGCAATACCCGTTTCGGAACTGGACGTTGCCGAACTTCGCGGCCAAGCCAAAGACTTGGTTGCAAAGATAGCGGCGGCTGCGACCGAGGCCGATCGCGATGCGCTTATGGAGCAACAGGCGATCGTCGCTGCCAAGCTTCAGGCGGCGGCCTGATACCCTTTGTTGAAATCTGGCCAATCTGCCCGATTGCTTCGTGCGTCGCGCGGTGTTAACCATAATTCATGCTGAATCTATGGAAAGAGGCGCTTGAATACTGGGTCGATGCCGCTCAGCGCAATGTTCTTTTCTTCGACGTTTTAAGGCAGCGCAGCAACGCTCATCTGGCGCACGAAAACGACGAAGCGCCGACCATGCTATATTTTAAATGGGAGATGGTTCTGGATGGCCGGAAATTCACACATCCCGTAAATTTTCATCTTTTGCGCATTTTCCCGCCCGACGGCGTTGCGACAGACCCTAAAAAACGTCCCTTTATCGTGTTCGATCCGCGTGCGGGACAAGGCCCCGGCATCGGAGGCATGAAGGACGACAGCGAAATCGGACGCACGCTGAAGGCGGGACATCCTTGTTATTTTGTCGGCTTTTTGCCCAAACCCGTTCTTGGGCAGACGGTCGAGCATGTATGCGAGGCCGAGGCTATTTTTATCGAGAGAGTCATTGAATTTCATCCGGAGGCCGAAAAGCCCTGCCTGATCGGAAATTGCCAAGCGGGTTGGCAAATTGCCATCACGGCATCGATACATCCGGAACTGGTCGGCGTTTTGATATTGGCGGGCGCTCCGCTTTCGTACTGGGCCGGCGCAAGAGGCAAAAACCCGACACGCTATACGGGGGGTGTTTTCGGGGGCGCGTGGCTTGTTTCTTTCCAGAGCGATATGGGCAACGGTCTTTTTGACGGTGCGGAGCTTGTCGACGGTTTTGAAAAGCTTGATCCCGCGAACACATATTGGAAAAAGGGTTATAACCTTTATACCAAAGTCGATACCGAGGCTTCGCGTTTTCTGGAATTCGAGCGCTGGTGGGGCAACCCCATGCTGCTCGATAAAAACGAAATCCAGTTTATCACCGAGGAGTTGTTTGTCGGCAACCGCCTGAGCGGGGCGCGGCTTCGCACTTCCGACGGTTTGCGAATCGATTTGCGCAACATCAAATCGCCCATTTTGATTTTCTGTTCGCAGGGCGACGACATTACCCCGCCGCAACAAGCCTTGAACTGGGTTACCGATCTTTATCGCACGGATGCCGAGATTATCACTGCGGGGCAGACGATCATTTATTGCCTGCATGCGGATATCGGCCATTTGGGGATATTTGTATCAAGCTCTGTCGCCAATAAGGAACACGATAAGTTCATTCAAAACATCGATATGATCGAAACGTTGCCTCCCGGCTTATACGAGGCCGTGTTTATGAAAAAGACGGAAAGCACGGAACATGCAGGTTTGGCGACGGGTGACCATGTTCTGAGGTTCGAGGCCCGGACTCTTCAAGACATCAAAAAAATTGGGATTAACACGCCTGAAGACGATTTATGTTTTCGTGCCGCCAAGCGCGCGTCAGAAAATATCCTGAGCCTTTACGAGAATTACATATCGCCGTGGGTGCGCATTATTGCAAACGAGGAGATCGCCAAGCTAAACCGCGAAAATCATCCCGTGCGTCTTCGTTACAAAATGTTTTCAGATCATAACCCTGTTTTGTCGGGTATCGGCCCGTTTGCGGACGCCGTAAGAGGAAGCAGGGCCGTCGTGTCACAGGAGAATTTCTTCTGGAATATTCAAGAAAGCGCCGCCCAGCGCATCGTAGCGATACTGGATGCTTATAGGGATATGCAGACTTTTTGCACGGAAAAGTTGTTTTTTGGAATCTACGGTTCGAAATTTCTGCAAGCGACTCTGGGCTTGAGACGGGCGGATCCTTATTCAAAGTTTGCAAGCCGTGATTTGGATCGCGACAGGGATATTCAGCGGCGCTTGCGCGGGATTCTTGGCAAGTCAGCCGAAGGTGGCTTGCCTGAAGCTTTGGCGCGGGCGCTTCTTTACGTCGTGCGCGGGGGCGGCGGTTTCGACGAGCGTGAATTCAAGATGTTCAAGCAGCTATGCGACGTCAGCACGTTGCTTCCCAAAATATCGCAATCAGGCTTTAAGTCGCTCTTAAGGATGCAACACGAAATCTTGGTGCTCGACGAGAAAGTCGCCATGGAAGCAATTTCAAGATTGCTTGACAATGCATCCGAGGCTGCCGTGCAGGAGGCTCTTTCCGCCATTCATACCGTCATCAAAGCGAGCGGCGATTTTACCGCAGAGGAAATACGCCGTTTACAGGAACTGGAAAGGTATTTTGTGCCTTCACATTCGACGCCGCGACGGCGCGCTACCGACGTTGAAATTTTTGGAAAAGATCCTGATTAGCCCCTTTTGCGGTTGAGCCATTTTGGCAACTCTCTGCAATATCAACAAGGTGCAGTCAAAACAGAACTTGACCAAAACGTTAACCATATTATCATTCAGAATCTAAAGATTTTTCTGCGTTATCGTCTTTTTTGCGCGTCTAGCGTTAACCATGTCGGGTTGGAGTTTTAAATGTCAGAGTCAAAGCAGCAGGATATCTTCGAGCAGATAGATGCGTTGTATCAGTCTACACAGGCGCAACTTACCTCCGGTCTTAGCCCGGCTATTTTGACGGACGACTTGTTTTCGTGGACCAACCATTTGATGTCGTCCCCCGGAAAATTGCTTAAGCTTGCGACGTACCCATTTTCGAACGCGCAGAATTTTCTTAAAAAAGTAATGGATGAAGCCGGCCCCGGTGGCGGCAAGGACAGGCGATTCGCTTCCGATGGATGGAAAGTTTGGCCATGGCGGCTGTACGCGGAAAGTTTTCTTGCTGCCGAGGAATACTGCTGCGAAATGACAAAAGGAATTCCAGGCCTTGATGACAAAGTCGAACGGGCGGTTCATTTTCAGGGGAGACAGATATTGGACGCTCTCGCGCCCATGAACTTTCCGATGACAAATCCCGATATTGTCAAAGAAACATTCAATACGGCGGGCATGAACTGGGTGAAGGGGGCTATGAACGCCCTTGAAGACAAATACAGGGAATTGACGGGAAAGCAGCCTGTCGAGGCTGAGGGGTTCGAGGTCGGAAAGAATTTGGCTGTTACCCCGGGGAAAGTCGTTTTGCGCACTCGGCTTCTCGAGCTCATTCAATACGAACCAAGGACAAAAGAAGTTTGCAAAGAACCTGTGTTGATTTTACCGGCCTGGATCATGAAATATTATATTCTTGATCTGTCGCCCAAGAATTCTTTGGTCAAATGGCTTTTAGAGCAAGGACACACC
Organism: uncultured Rhodospirillaceae bacterium; assembly: GCA_964594935.1. GTDB lineage: Bacteria > Pseudomonadota > Alphaproteobacteria > UBA9219 > UBA9219 > CAIXLI01. The sequence goes on from CAZQOE010000020.1 coordinate 7,095, forward strand.
GTTTTTATCGGTTCGTGGCATAACCCGACTGCCGAAGACCGTGATATGGGCATGGACGATTACTACCGTTTGGGCGCTATGGCGGCCATCGACGCAGTCTCTGCCATTATTCCGAACACCAAGATTCATCTGGCGGGATATTGCCTTGGCGGAACGCTGGCGCTCATCACTGCCGCTGCTATGGCTCGGGATGGAGATGATCGCCTTAAGACGCTTACGCTTCTTGCGGCGCAAGGGGATTTTACGGAAGCCGGGGAAATCACGCTGTTCCTCCGCGAAGGGCAGATAAAGTATCTCGAAAGCTTGATGCAGTCGAAAGGGTATCTTGATTCGAGCCAGATGGCCGGTGCATTCAAAATGTTACGCTCGTACGAGCTTTATTGGTCGAAGATCGTCAACGAATATCTTTTGGGCCAGCGTTCAAAGATGATTGATTTGATGGTTTGGAACGCCGATGCCACCAAAATGCCTTACAAAATGCACAGCGAATATTTGGAAAAGCTGTTTCTGCATAACGATTTTGTCCAAGGACGGCTTACCATTGAAGGCAAACCGGTTGCTCCTGAGAATATTAAAGTTCCGGTTTTTGCCGTAGGAACGGAAAAAGATCACGTTGTTCCGTGGCCGTCAGCGTACAAAATTCATCTTATGGTCAATACATCCGTGACCTTTGTCTTGACTAATAGCGGTCATAACGCCGGCATCGTCAGCGAGCCGGGTCACAGAGGCCGATATTACAGGATTTTAGAAAGAAAACCCGGCGATCCGTATCTTAATCCATCCAATTGGCTCACGCGTTCCGAGCTTAACCAGAGCAAATCTTGGTGGAGCGCGTGGCGGAACTGGATTGCGGATTACTCGTCCCCCGATCTCGTTAAGCCGCCGCCAGTCATTGGCACGACGGGCGGGGCGTATTCGCCGATTTGCGATGCACCTGGGACGTATGTGTTTGAAAAATAGATTGAATCGATGTTTAAATGCTTATTCAACCGGCTGCCGAGAGGCGGCCGGTTCTTTTTTGCGTATTAAATAATCGGCGTGCCGACGTCGCTGACGAGCCAGCGGCTGCGTAGATCTGTGTGATGCGTCGCAAACCATTGAAGCGCAAGATATGTCTGTGCGTCGTGGATTTCGTTTGCGTAAAGAAGGCTTATGGCGCGCGCGGCGTCGAGAACATGCACGCGGATGTCTTCGTTTTCGCTGCTAACGCCGAAGACGCCGCCTTCTGCCGGTGCCGTGATGCGTCCTGCAAACAGATGGATGTATTCCGACGTTCCCCCCGGACTTGAGAAGTAGTTTGCGATAGGCAGAAGATCGTGGACTTCACAGCCTGCTTCTTCCAAGGCCTCGCGCCTTGCGGCTTGCTCGGGCGTTTCATTGGAGTCGACCATGCCGAGCACGATTTCCATAAGCCACGGGTTCATGCCCGCGGCGGCAGGCGCTATACGGAATTGTTCCACGAGAACGACTTTGTCGTGCTGGGGGTCGAATAGTAACACGCCGGATACATGAGGGGCCCGATGAAAGACTTCGCGGGTATAAACGGCGCTGGTTCCGCCATCAAAGCGCTCATGTTGAACGTGAAGGCGGTCGACTCGAAAATGGCCCTGAAAGAGGACTTCACGCAAGAGAATGCTAAACTTCTTAAGGGACATTTACTGATGCCTGACTTCAAAAAAACAATCGCGGTACCGTATAACTATCATTCTCCGCCTCAAAAGGGAAACGGAAGATAAGCTTGTTTTGAAGTGCTTTATGGCGCTTTTTCTTCCTTAATCTTAGGGATTTTTGCCCTTCTTTTTGTCCCTCTTTTAGGTTGCGATTCGGAGGGAGAATCGGCATAGTGCTGTTCCGTTTGGGCAACGGTTTCCAAAATAGACAAGAAAAATGACGACTCCTTCTTCCAAGAGCCGCGCTTCTTCGCGCGCAAATAAAAAAACGGCCGCAGTCGCGGTGAGCCCGCATAGCGGTCATACCGCGGAGTCGTCGCGGCAGCATATCAGCCCAACAGGCGTTCTTGTTCTTGCCGATGGATCCGTTTTCTGGGGCAGGGGCATGGGGGCCGATGGCGCTGTTGCCGGAGAGTTATGTTTCAACACGTCAATGACGGGGTATCAGGAAATTATGACCGACCCCAGTTATGCGGGACAGATTATCACTTTTACGTTCCCGCATATCGGCAATACCGGAATCAATATGCAGGATATCGAAACGCAGAAACCCGCTGCGCGCGGGGTCGTATTGCGTGAACAGATTACGTCGCCGTCGAGCTGGCGCGCGGCGGGGCATTTGGAGGATTGGCTTGAACGCAACGGGCTTGTCGGCATTTCGGGGCTCGATACGCGGGCGCTTACCATCCGTATTCGCGACTTGGGCGCTCCGAACGCCGTGATCGCGCATAATCGCGACGGAAAATTTGATTTGGATGAATTGAAGGCCAAGGCCCGCGCATGGCCCGGGCTTGAAGGCATGGACTTGGCTTTGGAAGTGACGTGTCCCGATATTTATGAATGGAGCGAGGGCGCGTGGAAATGGTTTCCACAAAAACACGCGGCTTATACCAAGCCCAACAACGCCAAATATCATGTCGTTGCCATTGATTACGGCGCCAAGAATAATATTCTGCGCTGCCTTGTGAGCGCGGGATGCCGAGTCACCGTTGTTCCCGCCACGACATCCGCCAAAGATATTTTAGCGCTTAAGCCCGATGGCGTTTTCTTGTCTAACGGACCCGGCGATCCTGCGGCGACAGGCGCGTATGCCGTTCCGGTCATCAAAGCTATTCTGGATAAGGGAATTCCTTTGTTCGGCATTTGCCTTGGCCACCAGATGTTGGGGTTGGCCATCGGCGCCAAGACGGCAAAGTTGGCGCGAGGCCATCGCGGCGCCAATCATCCGGTTAAGGATTTGAAGACGGGCAAAGTCGATATTACGAGCCAAAACCACGGCTTCCATGTATTGCCTGAAACTTTGCCTGCAACGGCGGAAGTGACACATGTCAGTTTATTTGACGGCACGAATGAAGGAATCCGGCTTAAGGATAGGCCCGCTTTTTCGGTGCAATACCATCCCGAAGCTTCTCCGGGTCCGCACGATGCGCATTGTTTATTTAAAAGGTTTGTCGAGATGATTGAAAAGAACAAAACAAAGCGGAAGGCCGCGTAATGCCTAAACGTACCGACATTAAATCAATTCTTATCATAGGCGCGGGCCCGATTATCATCGGGCAGGCGTGCGAGTTCGACTATTCGGGCGTTCAGGCGTGCAAGGCGCTTCGTCAGGAAGGGTATCGCATCGTTCTGGTCAATTCGAATCCGGCGACGATTATGACGGACCCCGACGTCGCCCATGCGACATATATCGAGCCTATTACTCCCGAATTCGTCGCCAAAATTCTTGAAATTGAAAAGCCGGACGCTCTGTTGCCGACTATGGGCGGGCAGACTGCTTTGAATACGGCTATGGCCCTTGTGAAGGACGGGACTTTGGAACGCCTTGGCGTCGAGCTTATCGGTGCCAGCGGCAAGGCCATTGAAAAAGCCGAAGATCGTTTGCTTTTCCGCGACGCTATGCAGCGCATCGGCTTGTCGTGTCCGAAAAGCTATCTGGTAAAAGATATTACGCAAGTCGAAAAAGCCCTTGATGAAGTCGGGTTGCCCGCGATCATCCGTCCGAGCTTTACGTTGGGTGGCACAGGCGGCGGCATCGCCTATAACCGCGAGCAGTTTTCGGAAATTACGGCGGGCGGTCTTGCGGCAAGCCCTGTGCACGAGGTTTTGATCGAGGAATCCGTCCTTGGCTGGAAAGAATACGAGATGGAGGTCGTTCGCGACCGGAAGGACAACTGCATTATTATCTGCTCCATCGAAAACGTCGATCCGATGGGTATTCATACCGGCGACAGCATTACGGTCGCGCCTGCTTTGACCCTGACGGACAAAGAATATCAAATTATGCGCGACGCTTCGATTGCCGTTTTGCGGGAGATCGGCGTCGATACCGGCGGGTCGAATGTGCAATTCGCCGTCAATCCCGAAGACGGGCGCATGGTCATTATCGAGATGAATCCGCGCGTAAGCCGTTCTTCCGCTTTAGCCAGCAAGGCGACGGGTTTTCCGATTGCCAAAGTCGCGGCGCGACTTGCGGTCGGCTATACGCTCGACGAATTGAAGAACGACATTACCGGAGACACGCCAGCGTCGTTCGAGCCGACCATCGATTACGTCGTCACGAAAATTCCGCGCTTTGCGTTCGAGAAATTTCCCGGCGCCGAAACGTTGCTGACCACCGCGATGAAATCGGTCGGCGAAGTCATGGCTATTGGCCGCAATTGGGAAGAGTCTTTGCAAAAAGCGTTGCGCGGGCTTGAAATCGGCCTGACGGGCCTTAACGAAATGCGCCAGTTTATCAACGCCGATGTTAAGGATATTCATGCGGCCTTGGCTCGTCCGACGCATGATCGCATCCTTGTGATTGCCGAAGCTTTAAGGCGAGGCATGTCGGTCGAGCAGGTGGCCGCCATCAGCAAGTTCGACGTGTGGTTTATCGACCGCATCGCGGGCATTCTGGCCGTCGAAAGGGGCGTTCGTTCAAGCGGGTTGCCCAAGGATAAAGAAGGCTGGCAACATCTTAAGAGGCTTGGGTTTAGCGACGCGCGCCTTGCGCAACTGTCGGGTAGTAAGGAAAAAGAGGTCGCGACTGCGCGGCGCGCCGCAGGCGTTGTGCCCGTGTTCAAGCGCATCGATACATGCGCGGCCGAATTTGCGTCGCATACTCCGTATCTATATTCGACCTATGAAGGCAACGGCCTTGGGGAACCGCAGTGCGAGTCTGCGCCAACCGGTAAAAAGAAAGTCGTCATTTTAGGCGGCGGTCCGAACAGGATCGGGCAGGGGATCGAGTTCGATTATTGCTGCGTACACGCCGTTATGGCGCTGCGCGAAGCCGGATATGAGACGATTATGATCAACTGTAATCCGGAAACCGTTTCGACGGATTATGATACGTCCGACAGGCTGTATTTTGAGCCATTGACCGCCGAAGATGTTATCGAAATCATCCGCAAGGAACAATCTGCCGGAGAGTTTTTGGGTGTCATCGTGCAACTTGGCGGGCAGACGCCGCTTAAACTCGCTCATGCGTTGCAAGTGGCGAAGATTCCCATTTTAGGCACGTCGCCTGACGCCATTGACCTTGCCGAAGATCGCGAACGTTTTCAGGTTCTGCTTCAGAAACTTAAGCTTAAACAGCCGGAAAACGGCCTTGCCCGCACTATCGAGGAGGCTGAGCGCGTGGCGGATAAAATCGGATATCCTGTTGTCGTGCGGCCTTCCTATGTTTTGGGCGGGCGCGCGATGGAGATTACGCACGACGTCGAAGGTTTGCGCCGGTACATGCAGAAGGCGATTTATATCTCGAACGGCAGCCCGATTTTGATCGACCATTATCTGCAGGATGCGATTGAGGTCGATGTCGACGTGGTTTCAGACCCCGAGACCGTTTTTGTTGCGGGCATTATGGAGCATATCGAGGAAGCGGGCGTCCATTCGGGCGACAGCTCGTGCGCCTTGCCTCCGCATTCCTTGCCTTCCGATATCGTGAAGGAGCTTTCGCGTCAGGCCGAGCTTTTGGCGCGTGAAATCGGCGTCATCGGATTGATGAACGTCCAGTTTGCCGTCAAGGACGGAGAGATTTATATTCTTGAAGTCAATCCGCGCGCGAGCCGCACGGTTCCCTTTGTCGCCAAGGCGATAGGGATTCCCATTGCTAAAATCGCCGCGCGCGTGATGGTGGGGGAAAAGCTTAAGAACATCAAGATTATGAAGAACGGACATAAGCATTTGTCCGTCAAGTCGCCCGTGTTTCCTTTTGCCCGTTTCCCCGGCGTGGACGTCATGTTGGGGCCGGAAATGAAATCGACGGGCGAAGTCATGGGCATCGACCGCAATTTCGCCCGTGCTTATGCCAAGGCGCAGATAGGGGCCGGGATTCGGCTGCCTTTGAAAGGAACATGTTTTATCTCGGTCAAGGATCGGGACAAGGCTTCGGCCATCATTTTGGCGACCCAGCTTATCAATATCGGGTTCGACATTGTGGCGACTTCCGGTACTGCCGCCGCGTTGCAGTCTGCGGGTGTTCCCGTCCGCCGCGTGAATAAGGTGTATGAAGGCCAACCCCATGTGCTCGACGCCATCATTAACGGCGACGTGCATATGATGATCAATACGACAGCCGGAGGCGCCCAGACGCATTCTGACAGCCTGAATCTGCGCCGGACGGCCCTTATGCGCGGAATCCCTAATTATACCACCATGCCGGGCGCCCGGGCCGCGATAGAGGCTATAGCCGCGCTTCAAACCGGAAGCCTTGAAGTCTCCTCGATTCAGGAATATTCTAAAGCATCCTGAAACACGCTCTTTTGGCCCTTTTTAGGTGCCGAAGGCGTCTTTTGCTGTTTTTTCGCCGGGGGATACATGGCCGATAAAGTACCAATGACAAAAAAGGGACACGAACGTCTTGAGGACGAATTGAGGAAACTCAAGAACGTCGAACGCCATGCCATTGTCAAAGCCATCGGTGAAGCCCGTGAGCACGGCGATCTGTCGGAAAACGCCGAATATCACGCTGCCCGCGAACGCCAGAGCTTCGTCGAAGGACGCATCAAGGAACTTGAGTACAAAATCGGTTGCGCCGAAATCATCGATGTTTGTTCTTTGTCCGGATGCGTCGTCAAATTCGGCGCGTCGGTAACGTTGATCGACGTGGAGAGCGAAGAAGAGGTCTTCTATCAAATCGTCGGTCAGGACGAGTCCGACGTTAAATCCGGCCTTTTGTCGATTACGTCGCCATTGGCGCGGGCTCTTATTAATAAAACTATCGGCGATACTATCGAAGTTTCGACGCCGAAGGGCGCAAAGGGATACGAAGTGACTAAAGTCGTCTTTAAATAGGAAACGGATATGCCCATCGATAAAAATTACGATTCAACGGCCGTTGAGACAAAGTTATACGAGCGTTGGGAGAAGTCGGGCGTATTTCATGCCGACGTAAAATCGAAAAAGACGCCTTTTACGATTATGATTCCGCCGCCTAACGTGACGGGCAGCCTGCACATGGGGCATGCGCTGAGTTACACCTTACAGGACGTTCTTATCCGCTATCAGCGCATGAAGGGGAAAGACGCGCTCTGGCAACCGGGAACGGATCATGCGGGCATTGCGACGCAGATGGTTGTCGAGCGGCAGCTTGCGGCGCAGAAGCTTAATCGCCGCGATATGGGGCGCGAGAAGTTTCTAAAAAAAGTCTGGGAATGGAAGGCTGAATCTGGCGGCATGATTACGCGCCAACTTCGGCGCTTGGGCGCGTCGTGCGATTGGTCGCGCGAACGGTTTACGATGGACGAGGGCCTGAACAAGGCCGTGCGCAAAGTGTTCGTCGAGCTACATAAGCAAGGCCTGATTTATAAGGATAAACGCCTCGTCAACTGGGACCCCAAGATGCTGACGGCTGTGTCCGACCTTGAGGTTGAACAGACCGAGGTCAAAGGCCATATGTGGCATTTTAAGTATCCGATTGAAGGTAGCGACGAGTTCGTGATTGTCGCCACGACGAGGCCGGAGACGATGTTGGGTGATACTGCCGTTGCCATTCATCCTGAAAATCCGAAGTTGAAGCATTTAATCGGCAAAAAAGTGAGATTGCCTTTAGCCGATAGGCTAATTCCAGTTATTGGCGACGAATATGCCGATCCTGAAAAGGGAACGGGTGCGGTGAAGATTACCCCTGCGCATGACTTTAACGACTTTGAGGTCGGCAAGCGGCACAAGTTGCCGATGATCAATATTTTTGATCAACATGCGAAGCTCAACGATGAAGTGCCGAAGAAATATCACGGGCTTGAACGTTTCGAGGCACGTAATCGGATTGTGGCGGACATGGAAGCCTTGGGGCTTCTCGATAAAATCGAGCCGCATGTTCACGTCGTGCCGCATGGCGATAGGTCTGCAGTGCCCATCGAGCCTTGGCTTTCGGAGCAATGGTATTTGAATGCGGGAGAGCTTGCGAAAGAAGCGTTGAAGGCCGTCGAGGATGGGCGGACGAAGTTCGTGCCCGAGCAATGGACGAATACCTATTACGCGTGGATGCGGAATATTCAGCCGTGGTGTATCAGCCGCCAGTTGTGGTGGGGACATCAGATTCCGGCGTGGTATGGCGAAGACGGAAAAGTGTTCGTCGAAGAAACAGAAGAAGCGGCCAACGCGGCTGCCGAAAAAC
>CAZQOE010000021.1:0-14707 GCA_964594935.1 uncultured Rhodospirillaceae bacterium
TCTTTTCCGTTCTTCTCCGCGTCCGCCGCGCCCGTCTTTCGATATCCATCTGACGGGCCCCCGGCTCATCCTGCGCGCGCCGGAAGCGGGAGACTGGCGGGCGTGGCGCGGGTTGCGCGATTTAAGCCGCGACTATTTAAAGCCGTGGGAACCCGAATGGCCCAAGCATGCGCTGACGTACGGTTATTATTGTTCGCTCTTGCGGCGCTATTGGCGCGACTGGCGTACCGGAAAAGCCTTTGCCTTCGCCATCTTTGCGCGGGATAAGGACCGTTCGCTTCTTATCGGCGGGGTTACGCTCAGCGACATCCAATACGCCGCCGCTCAAAAAGGCACCGTCGGCTATTGGATCGGGAAGCCGTATACGGGGCAAGGCTATATGACGGAAGCCCTCGGCCTCGTTTGTTCTTTCGCTTTTGCCCAACTGAAGCTGCAACGCGTCGAGGCAAGCTGTTTGCCCAACAACGAAGCCAGCAAGGCCGTTTTGCGGCACTGCGGCTTTGAAGAAGAGGGATACGCAAAAGCGTATCTACAGATCAACGGCAAGCGGGAAGACCATCTTCTTTGGGGAAAAAACAGCCCGAACTCCAAAACCAAATAGGGCGGCTAGATCCTTTTGCTGCTGCGCGCGCCGTGAGGCACGGGGCCCAGAAGGCTGCCGGTTTTGACGACCCGTCCGCCGCGAAGCAAGCGTAAAACGCGGCTTAGCGTATCGCGCAAATCCTTACGCTCGACGACAATGTCCACCATACCGTGCTCCATAAGGTATTCGGCGCGCTGGAATCCGGGGGGCAGCGTTTCGCGGATCGTATTTTCGATGACGCGCGCACCGGCAAAACCGATCAACGCGCCTTTTTCCGCAATGTGGACGTCGCCGACCATGGCAAAGCTGGCCGTAACGCCGCCCGTCGTCGGGTTTGTCAGAACGACGATAAACGGCAACTTGGCTTCTTTGACCATATCCGCCGCAATGATGGTGCGCGGCATCTGGACCAGCGACAGCATGCCTTCTTGCATGCGCGCGCCGCCGGAAGCCGGAAGGACGACCAAGGCCGATCGGGTCGATACGGCGCGTTCGGCGGCGGCCACAAGCGCTTCGCCGACGGCGGGCCCCATCGATCCGCCAAGAAAGCTAAAATCAAAGACGGCGATAACGGTTTTAATGCCGCCCACGTCGCCTTCGCCCACCAGAACCGCGTCCGGACGCTTGGTCTTTCCCTGCGCTTCTTTCAGGCGGTCAACGTATTTTTTCTGATCCCTGAACTTCAGGGGGTCTGCCGGCGCCTTGGGCGTCTCGACGTATTTGAAATTTCCGCCGTCGAACAGGCTTTCAAGCCGTTTGACGGGGTCAAGATTTAAGTGATAGCCGCACGTGCGGCACACGTTCATGTTGCTTTCCATATCCCGCTTGAAAAGCATGGCGCTGCACCCGGGGCATTTCTCCCACAGGTTGTCGGGAACCTCTTTCTTTTTCCCGACGATGGCGCGGATCTTGGGGCGCACAAAATTTGTTAGCCAATTCATAAGACGACACCCGGATGGTTAAGCAAAAAAACTCTCTTCCGTAATAAATTTAAGCAAGGGCCTCGAATGACCGCGACTATAGAAGGCTTTAAATCGAAAAAACAGCGCCTTTTTATTGATGTTTTAAGGCTTCTGGATAAGCACTTGGGGATTAATCGTTCGCGTCAGGATTAGGATAAACGTGCGGAAACCCCGTTTTTTCGGCGCCCAAAGGCGCGTCGACGTTCGGCGGCTTTTTTCCGCAAGCAGAAACGGGCACGATGCACAAAAGCATCATGCCCGTCAGAATCCATTTTCTCAAAGCCGTCAAAACGACAAAAACCTTAAGCAGCGACGCGGGAGGCGTTCTTCACCATCCCGTAAACTTCGTTCAGGCTATCGTTAAGCCGCGCGCCGACGGTTTCCATCGCTTGCGTGTTGCATTTCGCAAGAGTCTCGGAGGCGTCGCGAAGATTGGCGATGTACTTGTCCATCGCCGCCTTGCTGACTTCAGCCTGCTTGATCGCCTTGGCTTCCGGAGTCGGGCAAGCCATAATTCCTTGGACAACCTGCATCATTTCTTCGATGGCTTGACGGTAGCTGTCGGTCTGACGACGCCACAAGGCCGTCATGCTTTCATATGAAGCCTGGCTCATGGCCGTAAAGGCTTCCATATTTTTGCGCTGGAGCGCCGAAAACGCCTCAATGTCAAACAGGGGCATCTTGTAATCGCCCATCATTTTGGACATATCCGTCCAATCCGCCGGTTTGTACATATCCGCCCAATTAATGGGCTTGGACATGTCTGCCCAGTTAACGGGTTTCCACATGTCGATCATCTTCGACACATCGAACATCTTGGCCATATCCGCGCCGCCCATCATTTTCGACATATCAAACATTTTGGACATATCCGCCTCAAAAAACGGATTCGTAAATGGCTTCGACATCGTGCCTCCACAAGGCTCAGAAAATTATAAAGAAGCGAAGATCATTCTCCGCTTGTTAAGGTTAACTAATATACCCATCTTAACACTTTGTCACGCTTTTTTTGCAACGCACACGACAATAGTCTGAAAAGTTTTTCGTTTAATATGAATGGATTGGCAGACTAAAGCTGGATAAAAAAATGCCGCGTCAAAAAACGCGGCACTTTTTTTAATACAGATGAACGCCAGGATTTAGGCGCTCTTGCGGTCTTCTGTTGCGGCGTCGTCATCATGAAGCGCCGTGAATTTGGAGGCGCTTTTGAATCCGCCGGTGCCTGTCACGGGCATGCTGCCCGCACCGCCGCCGGTTACCTGCATTTCGCCGATAATTTGGCCTCCGGCGCTGACTTCCAGCTCGCCGTATTTGACCATCCCGCTGATCCGTCCCGTCGAGCGCACGGTCAGGCGACCATGAACGACCAACTGGCCGTCGTAACGACCGGCAATGTCGGCGTTCTCAATCTCGACGCTGCCACGGAACTGCCCTGTTTCATTGATTTCGAGCAGCTTTCCGTCGGTCAGCTTGGCTTCGACCTTTCCGGCGACAACCAGAATGTCGCACGAGGTGATTTCGCCCGATAAGGACAGCCCGTCGCCAACAATCAGCTTGCGGCCATCGGCGCTGCCTGAAGATGTGCGGCGGCTGACTTCCGGCAGACGACGGCTTGAGCCCGACGTTGCGCGCGGCAATCCGGATGTCTGGAGGGGAGCTGCGGAAGAGGGGTCTTCCGTGATAATTTCTTGCGTGTCATTCTTGCTTTTGTCTCTTGGTCCAAACATTCGTTGCTCCTACGGAATAAAGTGCGGGGAAGGCACAACCGTTAACACATTTTTAACGAAAAAGGCAAGGAGAAAGGGGCGCAAAAAAGAGTCGCAAACTTCTTGCGCGCAAAGGAAGGCAAGCTTGTAATACAACGTCATTTGTGACGATATACGAACTTCCTTCGCCAAAGTTATCCACCGCTTTTTTATTTTTGAAATCATGTTTGACCTTTGCGCCATCGGCAACGCCCTTGTTGACATCATCGTTTCGACCGATGACGCGTTTCTTTTGAAAAACCGCGTCGTTAAAGGCGCCATGACGCTTGTTGACGAAAAAAAAGCTAGCGATCTTTATGAAAAGGCGGGACCGGCTGTCGAGCTTTCTTCGGGAGGTTCTGCAGCGAACTCCTTGTCTGGTGCGGCCTCGCTCGGCATAACATGCGCTTTTTTGGGAAAAGTCGGACGCGATTCGTTCGGCGACATTTTTACGCACGACCTGCATGCTCAAAACATCCATTTTACAACGCCTCAAGCCGTCGATATGTCGACGGGGCGGTGCCTCATTCTCGTGACGCCGGACGCGCAAAGAAGCATGAACACCTTCCTTGGCGCCGCCGTCGACTTTTGCCCCGACGACGTGGACGCAGAGGTCGTGCAATCGTCGGCCATTACATATCTCGAAGGCTATTTGTTCGACAAACCCTGCGCGCAAGAGGCGTTTGGCAAAGCGGCGCGGCTGGCGCACGACGCGGGGCGCAAGGTGTCGATGACCCTTTCCGATACGTTTTGCGCAGCGCGGCACCGCGCGGCGTTTTTAAATCTGATTCGCCGCGACATCGACATTCTCTTTGCCAACGAAAACGAAGCGAAGGAGCTTTATCAGACACAGGATTTACTGGCGGCTTTGGTCGCGGCCCGCAGCCACGCGAACGTCGTCGTCGTGACGCGCGGCGCCAAAGGCGCGATCATCGCGTCGGATAAGGAAATGTATGAAGTTCCGGCCCATCCGGTCGCCAAAGTGGTTGACACGACGGGGGCGGGCGACCTTTTTGCTGCAGGGTTCCTGTTCGGTTTGGCGCAACAAAAGCCCTTGCCCGAATGCGGGCGAATTGGCGCGATCGCGGCGGCCGAAGTCATCAGTCATTATGGGCCTAGGCCGCAGAAGAAACTTAAAGACCTCATTTAATCTTACTGCGAGGCTTCTTGCCAATCGGGCATCCGGGCGTTATCAGCGTAAGCATGGCACCGCAAAAACCGGCAGATAAAGACAGCGCGCCCCACTATCTCGGCCATCGGCAGAGATTGCGCGAAAGGCTTTTGCACTCCGGTGCCGACGCGCTTCAGGATTACGAACTGCTCGAAGTCCTTCTTTTTGCCGCCGTTCCCCGTCGGGACGTCAAGCCGCTCGCCAAAAAACTGCTCGCGGAATTTAAAAGCTTATGGGCGCTCGTCAACGCCTCCGCGAACAGACTTATTCAAAGCGGGCTCAGCGAGAGCGCGGCGTCAGTTCTCCTCGTTTCGGGAGCGCTCGCGCTTCGCGCGCAAAAAAAAGAAATCGTCGGAGGCGCTTTGCTAAACAATTGGCAACGGATGGTCGATTATTGCCGCATGGCGATGGCGCACGAACCGGTCGAACAATTCCGCCTGCTTTTTCTCGATCGCAAAAACCGCCTTTTGTCCGAAGAGGTGCAACAACGCGGGACCATAGACCATACCCCCGTTTATCCCCGCGAAATCGTCAAGCGCGCGCTCGACATAGGGGCCGGAGCCCTCGTTTTGGCCCACAATCATCCCAGCGGCGACCCTACGCCAAGCAAGGAAGATATTGCCATGACAAGGGCCGTTGTCGAGGCTTGCCGTCCTTTGGGAATCGTGGTTCACGACCACATCATCATTGGCCGCGACGGGGTTGCCAGCTTCAAGAATTTGGGGCTTCTATAAGGGATTGATTTAAACCCCAGAATCGCCGATTATGGCCTGTCTTTCATTGAAGGAGTATTCCATGCGCCGTTGCCCCGTTGCCCTCGTTCTGCCGGTGCCGTTTTTGTGACGGCGTGCTCTTCTTCTTCGTCGACGTACTCGTCCAGCGACGTGCAGTTCTGGCGCCCGATAAGCGAGCCTAATGCGCTGATGGCGTCCGATACGTTGCAGAAAAAATTGGAGTTCGATCTGAGCCAATGCCATTGCGGTATTTTCCCGGCCAACGCCACGCATAACGAAGCGGTAAAATTCCAGAAAGACAAACAGCGCTATGCGCAAACCAGCGTGACAGTCACTCCCGACGAAGAAAATTCGTGCCAGCAGAAGCCCGCGCTTATCGTGACGGAATGCATGCGCGCTCGCGGGTGGGAGCCCACGAATTGTTCCGGTCGCACGCCCATACCGGGCGGCGGGTCATTGTGTTCGGCGTACAGACAGCCGGACGCGGAATAGCCGTTCTCTAATCGAATGTTTCGTCGGGATAGGCGCCCCAGAAATCGGGTTTGCGCAGAAAGCCCTTGATGCCGTCGAACTTGGCCTTGCACCATTCTTTGTTGCAGGAAACAAGCTCTCCCGTCGTGCCAACTTCAAGATAGGCAAGAATGCCGGCCTGATCGCTGCGAGAATCGCGCAGTTCGCGGCGTTTTCCCAAAACAACGGCGCCGCGTTTGCCGGTGAGTTCCGTTTTGTTAATCCAGCCCTCCGTCCCTTGAGGGTCGCGCACCCGCCGCCAGATATCGTATTCCGCCGTAATCTCCACCGGCAGGCCGCGCCGCGTATAAACCCACTCGATGGGGTAGCGGAACCCGGGGCCGGTGCGCATGTTCACTTCGTCGTTTCGCAGCGACGCAAAACGCGGAAGGGGCAAATGCGATGTGTTGTCGACTTCCCCAGCCGCCTCAACAGAGAAGGAGGCGAGCAAAAGAACGACGAGAAGGGCAAAAAACATTCTCATGATAACGCGGCCACATCTCCCTGCGCCTGTTCTTCGTGAAAAGCGGCGGCGTAAGCGTCCAATGTTTTCTCTTCGATCGCTTGACGCAGGCCGCGCATCAAGTCCTGATAATACTGCAAGTTATGCGTCGTGAGAAGGACGGGCCCCAGCATTTCTTCGTTCCGGAACAAATGGTGCAAATAGGCGCGGGAATATCTTGTGCAAGCAATGCATCCGCAGCGCTCATCCAAGGCGCGCGGGTCGTCCAGATGCCGCGCGTTGCGCATATTGATCGTGCCGCGGCAGGTGAAAGCCTGTCCCGTGCGGCCCGAACGCGTCGGCATGACGCAATCGAACATATCAACGCCGCGCAAGACGGCGCCGACAATATCGTCTGGGCGGCCAACGCCCATCAAATACCTCGGTTTATCCGGCTTCAGCGCGGGAATCGTAAAATCCAGCGTTGAAAACATTTTTTCCTGCCCCTCGCCGATGGCCAGCCCGCCGATGCCGTAGCCGTCGAGATCAAGGTCCGTCAGCGCCTTCGCGGATTCCTCTCGCAAATCCCGAAACAGGCTTCCTTGGTTGATTCCGAACAAGGCGTAGCCCTCGCGGGGAACAAACGCCTTTTTGCATCGCTCCGCCCAACGCATGGACAGGCGCATCGATTGCGCCGCCTCTTCCTGCGTTGCGGGATATTGCGTGCACTCGTCGAAGGCCATCGTGATGTCGCTGTCCAGCAGATGCTGGATGTGCATCGATCGTTCGGGGGTTAGCTCGTGTTTGCTTCCGTCAACGTGCGATTGAAACGTGACGCCGTTTTCGTCGATCGTCCGCAGCTTGGCGAGCGAGAAAACCTGAAAGCCGCCGGAATCCGTCACGATGGGTCCGGGCCAGTCCATAAATTTGTGCAGCCCGCCAAGGCGGTCGATGCGCTCGGCGGTCGGGCGCAGCATCAAGTGGTAGGTGTTGCAAATGGCCAGTTCCGCGCCTGTTTTGCGCACTTCGTCGGGAAGCATCGCCTTAACGGTGGCCGCCGTTGCGGTCGCCATAAACGCAGGCGTTTCAAACGACCCGTGGGCCGTCGTCACGCGTCCGCGCCGGGCCGCCTTATCCGTCGAGGTTATGTTGAAACCGAAGGCCGTCATAAAAATCGCCTATATGTCCACATATCGCACTTTGATTTTTGCTTCCTTAAGCATGACTTCCGCCCGCTTATAGCTTTCGCCCCACTGCGGATCGTTGAAATCGGGTTTTGCCGTTATAAGTTCGGCAATGCCGGATTGAATGATCGCGATGACGCAATCGACGCAAGGATATAGCGTCGAGTAAATACGACAGTCTTTTAACGGAACGCCGACGCGCGCCGCGTTGTAAATGGCGTTGCGTTCGGCATGGGCAAACCAAAGATATTTTTCTTTCGTCTTCTGGCTATAACGGTCTTCGACGTCGTCGCGCACGCCGCGCGGAATGCCATTGTACCCCGTCGAACGGATTTCATTATCTTCGCCGATGACGACCGCGCCGACTTTGCGGCTTCTATCCTTGCTCCATGACGCGATGTGCTGCGCGAGCTTCATGAATTTCTGATCCCAAGTCATTATATGTCCCTTTCGAGCAAACAAGCGTCGCCGTATGAATAAAAACGATAGCTTTCCTTGATAGCATAGGCATAGGCGTTGCGCATAGTCTCAAGCCCCCTAAACGCCGATACAAGCATGAAAAGCGTCGATTGGGGCAAATGAAAATTGGTGAGCAGAACATCCGCCGTGCGGAAGCGATAGCCGGGGGTGATGAAAATCGATGTTTCTTCCGAAAAAGGCCGGACAACGCCTGTTTCGTCCGCCGCGCTTTCCAAAACGCGCAGGCTCGTCGTTCCGACGCAAACGATCCGGCGGCCTTCTTGGCGGGCCTTGTTGATTTCATCTGCGGCGGTGGCGGAAATCTCCCCCCACTCGGCGTGCATGATGTGGTCTTTGACGTAATCGGCCTTGACCGGCAAAAAAGTGCCCGCGCCGACATGCAGTGTTACTTTGACGTGGTCGATGCCTTTGGCTGCGAGCTTGTCCAACAGCTCGGGCGTAAAATGCATTCCGGCCGTCGGCGCGGCGACCGCGCCGTCACGCGCCGCGTAAACGGTCTGGTAGCGGTTTACGTCGGCTTTTGCCTCGCCCATTGCGCGCTTGATATAGGGGGGCAGCGGCGGCTCGCCGTATTTGCGCAACAGGGGCAACAACGCGTCGTCCGGCGCGTTAAAACGAACCAGAACTTCCCCGTCCTCGAGTTTTTCAAGAACTTCGGCGGAAAAATCCGGCGCGAAGTGAATCGTGTTTCCGCTATTCAACCGCTTGCCGGGCTTTGCCAGAACCTTCCACGTCGATGGCGCTTGTTTTTTGAGCAGCAACACCTCAATTTTTACTTCCCCGCGCTTGCCATACAAACGCGCCGGAATCACGCGGGTGTCGTTAAGCACCAGCAAATCCCCCGCCTTCAGTAAATCAGGCAGATCGTAAATATGATGATCGGAAAGCCCGTTTCTCGTTATGCGCAGCAAACGCGCGGCATCGCGTGGTTCGCACGCGCTTTGGGCTATGCGCTCTTGGGGCAGGGCAAAATCGAAATCCGCCGTTCTCAAATCGGGCATTGCAATCCGGACGCCTTCAGTTGTTCGACGAGCGACCCCTTAAGGCGTTCAAGCCCGGCAGCGTTTTTGGATTCCGCGCGGGCGACCAAAACCGCTTGCGTGTTCGACGCGCGCAAAAGCCACCAGCCGTCCGCCGTCAGGACGCGCACGCCGTCGGTGTCGTTGACCTTGGCGCCGGCTTTTATCAAGCGCGCCTTGACCTCGTCCACGATGGCGAATTTGCGGGACTCTTCCACGGGGAAGCGTAATTCGGGCGTGTTGACCGTCTGGGGCAGGCTGTCGCGCCACGCGGCCAGCGATTTTTCCGACGCGCTCAGCAAAGACACCAGCCGGACGCCGGAATAAATCGCGTCGTCGTATCCATAATATTTGTCAGCGAAAAAGACGTGACCGCTCATTTCTCCCGCCAGCGGGGACTTCGTCTCCGCCATTTTCGCTTTGATCAGCGAATGGCCCGTCTTGCCCATCAACGGCCTTCCTCCCAGCTCCGCGACCTTGTCGAAAAGAACCTGCGACGCCTTCACGTCGGCGATAATGGTGGCTCCCGGATGCGTCTTTAAGACCTCGTGGGCGTACATCGCGAGCAACTGGTCGCCAGCCACAATGCGGCCTTGACCGTCCACGGCGCCGATGCGGTCGGCGTCGCCGTCGAAAGCGATGCCTAGATCGGCCTTCTTTTCCTTCACGGCTTTTTGCAAATCGATCAGGTTTTCAGGCACCGTGGGGTCGGGATGATGGTTCGGAAATCTGCCGTCGATGTCCCCGAACAAAACCGTATGCGTCCCGGGAAGCTTTTGCGTCAAGCGCTTGACGATGTCTCCCGCCGCGCCGTTGCCGCAATCCCACACGACATTAAGGGGGGCCTTTCCCTGATAGTCTTGTAAAACACGCGCGATATAAGCGTCGGAAACGTCGCCGGTCGAAACGCTTCCCTTGCCGGAAACGAAATCAGCTGAAGCCGCCATATCGGCCAGTTTCTTGATGGCCGCGCCATAAACGGGGCCGCCGCCGGGCAAATGCTTGGCGATCAGCATTTTGAATCCGTTTTGATCCGGGGGATTGTGCGACCCCGTGACCATAATCCCTGCGTCCGCCTTGCCGTGCGCGGCGGCGAAATAAAGCATCGGAGTCGGGCCGAGCCCGACGCGTTCAACCAAGGCTCCCGTCGAAACAAGGCCCTCGATCAGGGCTTTTTCGAACATCGGCGAATGCGTGCGCCCGTCGTAGCCGACGACAATCCGCTTGCCGCCCGCGCGCGCAACCATCGTGCCGAAAGCGCATCCCAGAACGCGCGCGTCGTATTCGCTCAGATTTTTGCCGACGGTTCCGCGAATGTCGTATTCGCGGACAATGGTGGGGTCGAAAGAATGGGGCATGGTTTGACCTCGGTTGATTAAAAGGTTTGATTTCATAAAACGCCGCCGCCTGTTTGCAAAGTACAATGCGCCGAATGAAGCAAAAATTAACCCTTTTAGCAAAAAACAAGCCGAATTCAGCTTCTATTTTCATTCCTTTCCCGATATCCTGCGGGGGTATTTATGAGATCCATATTTACAGGGACGGGGCATAATCATGATGGAATATCCTTATAATCTGATTGTTATCCAACAGACGGGCGACGCCCTTCTTGATTCCCTTTTGAAAGCGCTGGAAAGCCCGCCGATGGGAACCAGATGCCTTGCCGGCGGCCATTTTACGAACGGCACCTATGTTGGCGATCCCGAAGAAGTCGTTCCAACCACATTGGCGCAATTTCAGTATGTCCTTGAGAAGAAGGATAACGGAAACAAAGACACGGCCCTTATTATCGCGATAAACTCCAGAACAAGCCTCAGGGAGAACGCCAAGCTTCTCGATAAGGCGGGCGAAACGGAAAAAGCCGAGAGGATGCGCGCGGAAATAGACCACACCCTGCGCGCCGAGAAAGTCGGCATCCCCCTCGCGCTTCAACGTCCCGACGAAACGGTTATCGTCGTTTTCTATGACGAACCGACGCCTGCCGAATTGTACAAGATGCTCAGTGACGCGCAGATCGGCGAGAACAAACTCGGCATGAGAACGCTTTTTAAATGGGGCTACGGAACCAAACGCAACGCACCCATTATCATCGGGGCCGAACATTTCGACGACGTCATCGCCGCACCCTTGCCCAACGACAAGAAGCCGATTTGCGTCGGCCTTACGCCGACAGAAGCGCAAAAAGGGAAAATCGATGTTGTCGATCTTCGGAAGGAGATCGGGAGCAACGGAAAACCCTATATAACCGCAATAAACGAGTGTTTGTTTACTCTTGTCGACCCGAATGTCCGCGTCTATGGGCCGAAAGAACGCAAAGGCCGGACGCGAACCCCCAAAGCCCCGAGCCCGGCTTAAGTCAGGCCAAGCGCTCGCAAAAGCTTACTTTGCCGCTTTTGCTTCGTACAAGTGGATGCCGCGGATCAAATCCAACGCGCGCGCCAGCTGATAGTCGAAAGGCGGCTCGTCCTTTTTCGATTTTTTGTCCTTGCCCTTCGATTTGTCCAAATCCGGCGTCTGCACGGCGCCGTCATCCTCGCCTTCCGGCAAAGAAGCGTCATCGCTTTGTTTGGCCTTCTCTTCCTTGGAAAGCTCGTTTTGCAAAGCGCCCTTAAGGTCGGCTTCGTGCACGCCGGGGCCAAGCGCGACTTTTTCAAGCTTGGCGGGTTGCACAACGATGTCCGGCTCGATGCCCAGCGCCTGTATGGAACGGCCGGACGGCGTGTAATACCGGGCCGTGGTCAGCCGCATCGCGCCGCCCCCCGAGACGGGAATAACAGTCTGAACCGAGCCTTTGCCGAAACTCTTCGTGCCAATAAGAATGGCGCGTTTATGATCCTGCAAGGCGCCGGCGACGATTTCCGAAGCCGAGGCCGATCCGCCGTTGATCAAAACCGCCATCGGCTTGCCGTGCGTTTTGTCCCCGCCTTTGGCAATCAGGGACTGGTCTTCTTCCTTGTGGCGCCCGCGCGTCGAAACAACTTCTTTTCCCGCTTCAAGGAACGAGCCCGAAACCGAAACGGCTTCGTCCAACAAACCGCCGGGATTATTGCGCAAGTCCAAAACATAGCCGCTGAGCTTCGCCCCCAGCTTATCTTCCGCTTCGGCCAACGCCTTGTTCAACCCCACTTGCGTCTGTTCGTTAAACGTGCCGATGCGGATATAGGCCACGTCGCCTTTCGGTTCCCACTTGACCGACTGCACTTTAATGACGGCGCGCGTCAGCGCGACGTCGAAGGGCTGGCTCGCAAGCCCGCCCCGACGGATGGTCAAGACGACCTTGGTTCCGGGGGCTCCCCGCATGCGGTCTACGGCTTCGTTCAGCGTATAATCGGTTACGGGTTTCGCGTTGATGTGCGTGATCAGATCGTTGGGCTGGAGCCCCGCTTTGGCCGCAGGCGTATCGTCGATAGGCGATACGACCTTGACGATGCCGTTTTCCATCGTGACTTCGATGCCAAGCCCCCCGAATTCGCCCTTGGTCTGGGTCTGCATGTCCTGAAAGCTTTTCTTGTTCATGTAGCTCGAATGCGGGTCGAGCGCCGACAACATTCCGTTCAGCGCGTTTTCAATCAGCTTGCCGTCGGTAACGGGATCGACGTAATCCGCGCGCACGCGCTCCAGAACGTCGGAGAAAAGAGTCAGCTGTTTAAAGGTGTCCGAAGAGCCTTCGGCCGCCTTAACGTCCTCTTTCGATTCATCGGGAGCGTTTTTGGCGAAAAGTGGATGCGCAGCAAATCCGGCGAGAAGGACAAAAAGGGCAAAAAGCCGAAGCACGTTTTTGGGCATAGATAATCCTGATAAGAAGGCGGAAAGGGAGATTCAGTCTAGGGTTTGCTTCCTGAAATCACAAGAAAAAGAAGAGCCTGTATAGCAGGAGCTTTGCAAAAACCCGACGGGTTAAGCATTGGGGCAATAATGTGTTTATTGCGGGCTTCTCTTGCGAAGAGGTGCTTTGAAAGACTATATAAGGGCGGCGCTTTCCCTTTTCCCCTCAAACAGGTTTTTAATGCAGCCTCTTTTCTCCGTCATTCAACACTACGCCCTTCCCTTTATCGTCGTCATCAGCGTCGTCGTTTTCGCGCACGAGTTCGGCCACTACCTGGTCGCGCGGCTTTGCGGAATCCGCGTCGAGTCCTTCTCTCTCGGATTCGGCAAAAAACTTTTCGGATGGACGGACAAGGCGGGTACGGTTTGGCAGGTCGCCTGTCTGCCGCTCGGCGGGTACGTCAAGATGTTCGGAGACGCGGATGCCGCCAGCACGCCGGACGAGTCGGTCAAAACGATGACCGAAGAGGAAAAGAAAGTCGCCTTTTTTCATCAAAGCGTCGGCAAGCGCATGGCCGTCGTCGGCGCTGGCCCTTTGTCAAATTATATCTTCGCGATATTGGCTTTGGCCGTTTTGTTTATGTTTCAGGGGCAGCCGTTCTCTCCGGCGATGGTCGGCTCTTTGCAAGAAAACGGCGTCGCCGCCCAAGCGGGGATTCAGCCCGGGGATAAAATACTATCCATCGACGGGAATGAGATATCCCGCTTCGAAGACATCAGGCGCATCGTCGGCATGAATTCCGGCACGCCCATCTCCGTGCTTGTTCTGCGTGAGGGCACTCAGAAAACATTTTCCCTGACGCCGCAGATCGCGGTTCAAAAGGACCGCTTCGGCGGCGAGCATCGTATGGGCAGGATCGGCGTTATTTCCGATAAAATAGAACACATCAAGCGCTCGCCGCCGGAAGCCGTGTTTTATGCGACCGTTGAATCCTGGAATATGTCCGTCGATACGCTCAAGGCCGTCGGCCAGATCGTCACGGGCGTGCGCGGAACCGAGGAGCTCGGCGGGCCGATACGCATCGCCGAGATGTCCGGAAAAATCGTGCAAGACGGCGCCTGGGCGATGCTGTGGTTCATCGCCATTCTTTCGATCAATCTGGGGCTTATCAATTTATTCCCCGTTCCGCTTCTGGATGGCGGCCACCTTCTTTTCTTTTCAATCGAAAAGATATTGGGCCGTCCTTTGCGCGAAAAAACGCAGGAGGCGGGGCTGCGCATCGGCTTTGCGCTTGTCGTTTCGCTGATGCTTTTCGCGACGTGGAACGACCTCGTTCATCTGGACGTGCTTTCCAAAATCAAGTCGCTATTTTCGTGAAATCAGGCAAGGCCGGCAACAGGCGCAGTTTTTGCGCTTCAGCGGCGGCTTCGTGGGCCTGCGAGGCGCAAGAAGCAGCAAGTCGCCAAGCAGCTTCCGCAGATATTCTCTCGTCGTGACGATGCTTGTTCCCGTCGGCACCGTGTAGTCGGCCCTTTTGCATTTTTCCGCATTTGGCATTTGCCTCGCCAGAATGGCGAGAAATTTTTTCTCACCCATGTTGGGGCGCGGAAGGACCCGCGCTTTTTGCACGGCAAGCGGCGCTGTCACGCACAGCGTTATGTCGCAACGCGCTTCGGCGCCCGTTTCGAACAAAAGGGGGATTTCAAGAACGACAGCCCGCGTTTTTCTCAAACGCGCCCGCTGCAGAAAGGCGCGCTCGGATTCTCTCACCAGCGGATGAAGGATTTTTTCTAGCTGCCGCAATTTTCGGGGATCATCAAAGACGATGCGCCCCAGAATTTTCCGATCGATTCGTCCGCGCCGCCGTGCTTCGGGGAATTTTGCGGCCACGGCGACAAAACCCTTGGCGCCGGGCTTTAACACGTCGTGCACGGCTTTATCGGCGCTCCAAACCGGAAAGCCGAACGCGCGCAAAATCCCGGCGACGGTGCTTTTTCCCATCCCGATGCCGCCCGTGAGTCCAACAATCTTCATGCGCCCTTTTTCTCCGATAAAACGAAGCTTTTCAATTCTTCCGTCACCTCGGGATCGCGCCCGAAAAAGGCCTTAAA
>CAZQOE010000022.1:0-4467 GCA_964594935.1 uncultured Rhodospirillaceae bacterium
ATTTCTTGAGAAAGCAGCCCGCTTACTGCCTCACGATCCCGAAACTTTGACCAACCTCGGCATCGCCCTGCGCAACCTCAGGCGGCAGGAAGAAGCCGTCACGCGTTTCAAGCAGGCCTTGGCGCACCACGCCGATTATGTTCCAGCGCTCCATAATCTTGGCAGCTTGTGTTACGAAATCGGCCGCATAGACGAGGCGGAAGACGCTTACGAACACATCTCGCGACTCAACCCGCAGCATGCGCCTTCGCATTTTGATTACGGCAACAGCCTTTTGTCGTCGGGAAAATGCCGCGAAGCCATCGCGCAATACGAACATGCCTTGAAAATCAAACCCGATTATCTGGAAGCGATCATCAATCTCGGCATCGCGTACAGCTTGGCGGGCAAAAACGATTTATCGAAACAATGGCTGGGGCGCGCCCAAGGCTTGTTCGAAAAAGCCCTGTCCGCCGACCCGAAAAACACCGTCGCGATGAATAACCTCGGCAACATTCTTCGCCAGCAGGGCAAAGCCGAGGAAGCGGTCTTGCAATTCAAAAAAGCCCTCTCCCTGCGCCCCGATTACGCCGAAGCGGCCATCAATCTCGGGACGGCATTGCGCGATCTTGGCCGCACGGACGAGGCCGTCGAAAGTTGCCGTTTTGCGCTGAAACTGAAGCCTGAATCCGCTGAAGCGCGCATCAACCTCGGCACTTTTTTGCAGGAAAAAGGGCAGCACGACGAAGCGCTCACGCTTTTTACCGAAGCGCTGCAGCGCAAGCCTTCCTCTATCGACGCGCAATGGAACAAATCTTTGTCGCTTCTGGCCTTGGGGCAATACAAGGAAGGCTGGCGGTTGCACGAAGTCGGCCTTGGCGTTCCCCATATGCGCGGCGATCATGCGGACGAAAAGCGCTGGAAGGGCGAGTCGCTGGCCGGAAAACGCCTTTTGATACGAAGCGAACAAGGCCTCGGCGACACGATGCAGTTCGTGCGCTACGCCGAAAAGTGCAAGGCGCAAGGCGCGCACGTCATCGTATCTTGCCAACCACCGTTGAAGCGGCTTCTTTCGAATTGCCCCTTCATCGACGAATTGCCCGATAAAAACGCCGAAACGGATTTTGATTTTCATGTGCCGATGATGAGCCTGCCCTATATGTTCGGCACGAACTTGGATTCCATCCCCGTCAAAATTCCTTACTTGTATGTCGGCGAGAAGACCCGCGCAAAATGGGCCAGCAAATTTACCGGTGGGCGCGGTTTCAAGGTCGGCTTGGTTTGGTCCGGCAATCCGCGCGAAAAAGTGATCGCCGCCCATTTAACGGACTTACGGCGTAGCATGGATTTAGAAGCCCTGATGCCTTTATTCAACATCGAAGGCGCGCAGTTCTACAGCCTCCAAAAAGGCGCGAAAATCGACCAGATTAAAACCTGCGGCTTGCAGAACAAAATCACGGATTTCATGAACGAGGTCGAGGATTTTGAGGATACGGCCGCGATAATCGAAAATCTGGATCTCGTTATTTCCGTCGATACGTCCGTCGCGCATCTGGCGGGCGGAATGGGAAAACCGGTTTGGATTCTCTCGCGTTATGATGCCTGCTGGCGCTGGTTGCAGAACCGCCCCGACAGTCCGTGGTATCCGACGGCTCGCGTTTTTGGTCAGAAATCCCCCGGCAATTGGGAAGCAGTCATAAAAGAAGTCCGCTTTGCATTAACTGATATCGTCTAATTTTCCCTTCGCGTCAGGACTTAATCTTCATCACCCAAACCAAACCGTTTTCGCGTCAACCCCAGCAGCATCCCCATGCCTATTGCCAACGCGAACAGCGACGACCCGCCGTAGGAAATAAACGGCAACGTCATGCCCTTGGCGGGGATCAAGCGCATCGTCGAGGCCAGATTGATGATGGCCTGCAATCCGAATTCGGCCAGCAGCCCGCTGACGGCAAGCACCACAAAAAGACTATTTTCCTGATTTAAACGCCTCAAGCCGCGAAGGACGATAAACGCGAACAGGCAGACGATCAGAAGGCACCACAAAAGCCCCAGCTCTTCCCCCGCGACGGCAAAAACAAAATCGGCGTGTGCGTCGGGAATCGACATCTTGACGGTTCCCTCGCCCGGCCCCGTGCCGAACAATCCCCCGTTGGCAAACGCGTTAAGCGCGCGATCGACTTGGTAGGTGTCGCCCGTTCGGCTTAAAAATTTGTCGATGCGCATCGCAAAATGCGGAAACGTATAATAGGTGACGAACAACCCGATGATGCCCGCGCCAACGCTGATGCCGACAAAGGCGGCGGACAAACCTGCCAGAAAATATTGCCCGAACCAGATTGCCGAAACAAGAATGACCATGCCGATGTCGGGTTGCATCAAAAGGGCCGCGACGATAAGGGCATAAAGAAAAATATTAACGCTGAGCGCGGGAAAGCCCCGCCTTTCGCATTGGCGCGTAAAAAGCCACGCGGCGATCACGGCGAACATGGGTTTTACGAATTCCGACGCCTGAATCGAAATAAAGCCGAGGACGCGAATCCACCGCACCGCGCCCTTGATCTCGGCGCCGATAAACGGCGTCGCAATTAGAAGCGGAAGAAAAACCGCGAGCAGCACGGCGGCAAGGATTTTTATTTTTTTGGGCGACAAAAGCGATATCCCGAACATGACCGCAATCGCGGGCAATAGCATCGCCAAATGCCTGTTAACAAAATGAAAATTGCTCCATCCGTGCTTGATGGCGATGGCGGGTGTCGACGCTTGGATAAGCAAAACGCCGAATCCCATGATGGCGATAAGCGCGAACAAGACCCAGCGATCGACCGTCCACCACCAGCGGCCGAGAACGGAACGGTCGGATCGCGCTAACGTCGGCATGAGGCAATCCCGTTGAAAAGTTCTGCAAACGCTTTCCCGCGTTCTTCAAAATTTTTGAACATGCCGTAGCTCGGCGACGCGGGGGAAAGAAGAACGACCCCGCCTGCGGGTGTTTTTTCCTGCGCAAGAGCGACCGCCTCTTGCAGGGAATCGGAAAGAAAGGCGTTCGGCGCTTTCATTTGTTCATAAATGCGTTGACCGCTTTTCCCGATGCAAATAACGGCATTGATTTTGTTTTTGCGCGCATAATCCACAAGCGGCGCATAATCGATGCCGCGGTCGAACCCGCCGACGATTATGGTGATCGGCCGCCCCGTATAAACGTCCATGGCGGCGATGGCGGATTGCGGCGTCGTCGAAATGCTGTCGTCGATGAACAAAACGCCGTTTTTCTCGCCGAGTTCCTGCTGCCGGTGCGGCAGGCCGTTGAACGTTTCCATAACAGGCAGGGCGTCCTTCGGTTTAACGCCCAATTGCCGTAAAACCTCCAGAACCGCGCAAATATTGACGAGATTGTGCGCCCGCGCCAAATGCGGATTTTTCGGCGAGCCCAGCAACGCGTCTTTATCGAAAATCTTCCCGCCCTTGACGTGAAAACCCGAAGAACTATTAAAAAGAACGGCGTTCTTGGGGAATAAACCGAATTCCTTGGCGGTCTCCAACACCTCGGCGTTGACGATCTGCGTCTTGCTGTGCGTAAGCAAATTCAGCTTGTCGCGGTAATAGGTTTTAAGCGAACCGTGCCAATCCAGATGTTCGGGATAAAGCGAAGTCACGACGCCGATATCGCACGCCTCGGTCAGACCGGCGGCCTGATAGCTCGAGACCTCGATGACGGCAACGCCTTTTTCCTGCGAAGAAAATTCCGTAATCGGCACGCCGATGTTGCCCAGCAGCGCCGCCTTTCTGCCCAATCCGTTCAGCGTGTGCGCAAGCAAGGCCGCCGTCGTGCTTTTTCCCTTGGTGCCGGTCACGCAAACGGTTTCCGCGGCATGCGGCTCCGCTAGCCACAAATTGAAAATCGACGTCGTCTTTTTTCCGTTCAACAAGGGATGGTAAAGGCTGACGCCCGGCGATTTGATGATGGCGTCGGCATCGACCAGCGCGGCTTCGATTTGTGCCTTTTCGCGAACGGCTCTGTCGCCCTTTGCCAGAAAAGACATATCGGCGTTTGGGTCTTCATCGACGAACGTAAAGGTCTGTTCCGGAAGCTGCTGGCGCACATAGTCCGCCGCCGCCCTGCCCTCGCGCCCGACGCCCCAAATAACGATTTTCTTATTCTTCAGATCAGCCCTGCGCATTCAGAAGCCTCAAATAATCTTCCGGAACGCTATGTTCGGCGCGGAGCGCAAATAAATCGTTAAAGCTGGCATCGAAATCCTTCGGCGCGGCAAGTTTGTGGCCGAGTTCGCGCACGACAACGTCGTTTTTCCACGCTTCGGTTTTGGCAAGTTTTTGCATCAAAAGCGCGCTTTCCTCGACCTCGCCGACGCACTCAAAGGGCTTATACGACGAAAGCCCGCACAATTCGAAAAAACCCTGCATTTGCGTTTTGTCGTCGAGCATATTTTTGCCGAAAATTTCGACCGTCTCCTGTTTGTCGAGAAA